>CAYNOM010000970.1:0-1921 GCA_964398415.1 uncultured Polyangiales bacterium
ATCAGGGTTGTGTGCTCAGCCCCTCAGTGGCCGTCGAGACCTGGGGCACCAACGTGATCCGCTCGTCCGCGCTCGCGCGGGTTGGAGCGGGTACACCGGCAAGCACCACGCGGATCGTCCGCAGTACGATGGCGATGTCGAGCAGCATCGAGTGATTCTTGACGTAGTAGAGATCGTACTGGAGCTTCTGCTTCGCATCGTCAATCGACGACCCGTACGGATACATCACCTGCGCCCAGCCGGTGATCCCGGGCTTGACCGCGTGGCGCAAGGCGTACAGGGGGATTTCCTGTCTGAGCATCGTGGTGAACTCGGGCCGCTCCGGGCGCGGCCCCACGAAGCTCATCGACCCGCCGAGCACGTTGAACAGCTGCGGAAGCTCGTCGATGCGCGTGCGTCGAATGAACGCGCCGACGCGGGTGACGCGCGCGTCGTTGGCGGTCGACCATTGCGCACCGTTTAGCTCGGCGTCGTTTCGCATCGAACGCAGCTTGTAGATCGTGAATGGCGTGTCGTTCTCGCCGACGCGCGTCTGTCGGTACAGAACGGGCCCAGGGCTCTCTACCTTGATCAGCAGCGCCGCGAGGAGCGTCAAGGGCAGGCTCAAGATCAGCAGCGTGAGCGCCCCGATGACGTCGAAGATGCGTTTGATGCGCAGGCGCGCCGGGCTCGCGAGTAGCTCGAAGCCGCGCGACACTGCGAACCAGCGGCGCTCGACCAGCGACACCGGGACCTTGAACCACGTGTGCTCGTAGTAGTCGGGAAGTCCCATCACATCGACGCCGCGACTGCGCATTGCCAGCAAGAGCTCGACGGCCTCGTCGCTCAAAGGAGCCCCACTCGCGACAATGACGCCAGACCAGCTCTCCAGGGCGAGCTGCGCGAGCGCCGAGCAGGATCCGTGGTGCGCGACGCGCACGCGATCGGACAAGGGAACGCGCAGGGACTCCTTGGGCCCAACCAGGGTATAGGAGCCCGTGGTGCCGCTGCGGGTGACGTCGTCGATGAATTCGCTCAGCGATGGCTCGCTGCCAACCACCAGCCAGCGCGAGCGAGCCGCACGCCCGGCCGACGCGCGCGCGACGTACGCACGAGACGCCGAGGCGAGGATCGCGAACACGAGTTGAGACCCCATGACGACGCCCCGCCCAATGTCCTCCCGAAACTCGATCGCCCCGAGCACGTAGTAAGTGACCACCATCGCCGAGCCTGCCACAACCGCCGACATCCACGTCTGCAGTGGGCGCGTCCAGGTCGACGCCTGGGGCGATGTGCTGTAGAGGTCGAACAAGTAGAGCGAAACGAGGTTGGCGAACGCAAAGCCGCCGAACTCGAGCCACGCGCGAGGATCTGCAAGTCCGCTTGCGTCTAGGCGCAGCGTTCGGGCTGCTACATACGCGATGACGAGGCTCATCGCGTCGAGCGCTAGCAGGCGCGCTCGCAACACAGCGGGGCGAAGGGGAGCTTGAAGCATGGCAACCGGCAAGTATTTAGCAGTCACCGGGACCAACGCCTGGGTGAAGGTGCTGATTTAGGGGTGAGCCGAGGTTGTCCACAATCATCGGGCAGCAACAGACGCTAGCCTTGATGCATTCCCGCCCGCCGAGCTTCGGGTCTCATCACCCTCCTCACCCCGATAGCGGTTGCAGAGGCTTGGCCTTCGCCGCATAACCTGACGCCCGGCGGTTTCCCTGGCCCAAGGCGCGATGCGTCCCCTTTCAGTGGGGCGGCGTACGCGATGTGGCTTCGACAACGTGCTCGGACATCGCACGATCGATGCGTACGTGAATGCAGACCGAAAGAGACACATCGCGCGACGCAGTCCTCCGCCCCCGGGGTGCGGGGGGGTGGGGGTTGTGGCGCGCACAGTCGGCCACCACTGGGTTGGGGTGGGTGTTAGTCGGAGACAAACGGGACAAGG
>CAYNOM010000970.1:1931-2686 GCA_964398415.1 uncultured Polyangiales bacterium
GACCTTGACGACTTCCTGGATCTTGTACTTGCGCGCCCGCGGCTTGCGGGCGGGTGGGGGTTGTCGCGCTCACTGTCGGCCACCAGTGGGTTCGTGTGGTTCTTCGTCGGAGACATCGGTGCCAAGGCATCGACGTTCATCGTGCTCAGTCAGGTCAGCCGTTGGTTCGGCCCCAGAGAGGCAGAGGCCTTCGTCTTGGCTCAGACCGCGACGATGCTCTTTCTCGCGGCCGGCGACCTTGGATTTCGCGTGCTTGGCACGCGGCAGGTAGCCCTTGCCGAGACCCCCGCACAGATCGTAGCCATCGCCCACTCGATCCAGCGGCGCAGGCTCGCCGCCGCGTTGCTCGTGGGCACGCCCGTGGCGCTTGTGGCAGCGGCGTCACTCGCTGCGGACTGGTCCACACGGCTGATCCTTGGGTACCTTACTCTTTGCTGGCTGCCGTACTTTCTGGGCTACGACTGGGTGCTACTGGCCCTGCGTGACTTTCGGCGCGTGACACTCGCGCGGATCAGCCAGGTGGGCGTGGTGCTCGTCGCGTTGGTGGTGGCGACGCGCATGGGGCTCGGTGTGTGGTGCCTCGGAGCGGGTTACGCACTCGGTTTTCTTGCGCAGTGGTGGATGTCGTTGCGAGGCCTGCCTCCTTTGCGGTCCGCGAGCGAGCCCAAAACGGCTCCCTCCTGGATCTCGCTGCGCTCCTCGCTCACCATGGCCGTTGCGCTCGCAGGGACGGCGCTCTTTCATTCGCAGGAAGT
>CAYNOM010000971.1:0-2683 GCA_964398415.1 uncultured Polyangiales bacterium
CTATGCCCGCGCTGACACCCCAAGTTCCGACACGAAGTGCTCCAGACCGCCCTCGATATGAGAACGTCGCGCGGTTGGGCGCCTCCTGGACGGTCACCGACAACTCCTTCGGATCGAGTCCTGCTGCCACCAGCACGATTTGGGCCTCCCACAAGAAGCTGCTCTCCGCCGCTGCCCTTCGCCCGAGTCGTCCTTCGCTCGAACTGAACTGAGCGGATGTCTCTCTTGCATATGGGAGATGCCAGCCGAACTCAGCGAGCACGCGCACGAAATGACTCCCGTAGCCATCCAAGACCGGGTGGCCTGACCTGGGGGAGTAGCCCGACCGCAACAGGACGCTGCGACACTGCTGCGCCGCTGCCGTGTCGCGTGCATCGTACAATTCGGGGTCCCATGGAGAAATGCTCATGACTATCCTTGCGCCTCGTGTCTGGATTTATGGACTCACGATCATATGCTGACTAATTCGCGTGGCAAGTGCCTGGCGTCCAGCGCTTGTTCGCAGACTGGTTGCCCACGAAGTTCCTTCTAGTGCCTCTTGAAGCCTCTCGCTTAGATTGGCGTTGTTCTCCAGTCTTCGAAGGATGATCGTGCGAATCTCCTCCTGGAGGTCCTGAAGGGTTCGTGCGGGTTGGACCACTCCCATTTCTACGACCTCATCAATGGCTCGCCGATCGAACAACCACACGATTGGTGGCTGATCCGCACCGTTCCGGGCCATGATGGCAATCTGGTTGAAGAGCTGACCACCCGGATTCAGCTGGGATGCCACGTTCGACCGAATCGTACTTCTGGCCCATGCCTTGGAGTCGATGCGCCGTAACCCGATCCCCGGAAGTTCGGCGATCATATCGACGACTGTCTCGAATTCATCAACCACATATCGAACCTGGACTTGACTAGGATTCAAACGTCTCCATAGCGCAACCTCCTGCATCGATCCAATGTTGCTATTCCGCAGGTTACCTGGCGCCATTTGAAGGATGGTTCGCCGCACACCCTCCCGAAGTTCACTCGCCTCGCTCGCGGATCCTCGCATGCGTCGCACGAAATCGACTGGCAGATTCGACAGGTTCTCGACGAGCATCTCTGAGCTGTAGCGGCCCACGTAGCGGGAGCCAACGGAGGATGACATCAAGCGAACGAAGAGTTCCACGGCGCCGGACGCTCCAAACACGGTGTTCAGGTTGACCACGGCAGAGAGCAGGGTCGAACCGAAGCGCCGCACGTTGGTTCCAGCGCCGACTGGTAGGACCCGAACCAGCGCGATCGCCGTCGTGAGTTCCTGGGTGAGGAACTTGCGCGCCGTAGAGCTACCGTGAAGCTCGGTCACGGCCTCCAAGCCTCCCTCGAGAATCCGGATCACCGTGGCGACCTGCCGACGCACCAGCAGCTGTGCGTGGGCGGTCTGTCCGCCGTCCGACCAGGTCAACTCGCGCGCTGCGGTGGCTCCGGCGGCTCCGGCCTGCTCCTCCTCGGCCAGCGCTCCGCTCGCGTAGGCAGCGATGTTCTCCACCTGGTCGACGGACTCGATCCCCGCGAAGAGTTCGATGAGCTGGGCGAATTCCTCCTGGTAGAGGCCCACGACGGCGACGATCTCGACAAAGGCGAACGTCCCCTCGAACCGCCTCACGAAGTCGGCAACCCCCCGCGCGCGTCCGATCACGAGCTCGAGCGCGGTGCCGAAGCGCTTCAGGAAGGTGAACATCTCAGGAAGCCGTGAGAGCACCTTGATGGACGCCTTAGCTACGGACAGGACGGCCGCCGCAGTGACTCCGCCCCCAGTCGTGAGGGGCTCTGGGAAGAGGATGGGGAGGGTCGTCAGGATTCCGAGGATCGACAAGACGGCGATACGTGGGTCTGACCTGCACCGCTCGAGCTGTCGTTCGCCTTCCGCAGGCGGTGGCGCGTCGGCATCGGCACACTCGCCTTCGAAGACGTAGACACCTTGCCAGACCAGGTCCATCACGTCGCCGACCACGAGGAATCCGGCGACGACTGAGCACGCAATCTGGACGATGTTCTCCGTCGAGTCGGCGAAGACACCCTTCATGCAATCCACGCTGGCTTCGGCGGCGACGGCGAGGGTGCTGATGTGGGCGTCCACTTCGCGAGCAACCACGTTCACCACGGCCGATGCGACCGGGTGGTCGTCCAAGGCACTCCGGGCGCTCACTGTGATTCGCCGCACCGCCTCGCGATGCATACACAGCGACATGTAGTAGTGGAGTTCGTAGCGGGCGTACTCGGGATCGTCGGGCGTCCGACGCTCGTTGCAGTTCGTGGAGAAGTCGAAGAATCCCGGCGTCCCGCTTTGGGCATGTGCGGTGACACTTCCGAGCATCGGCAGGCCGCGCGTGTCCATGGGCGGACCACGATCGCGGCGACGGTCGCGCTCGAGATGGGGATGCAGCGTGGCGAGCGTGGTCGAAGCACGCAGCGTCAGCGTGACCGTCCCGTCGGGCCCCACTTCGGCAGGTCGGGTCGTGCCGCCGCCCTCGAACGTGAGGAAGGGCTCGCGAGACAGGTCCGTGATGCGCAGGTCGGCCATCGCGCAGCCCAGCCCGGCCAGGGCGCATCGGGCAATCTGAGCGGGGTACTGCGTCCGCTCCCCAGTCTGGACGACAACCGCCTCGCGCGCCTGACCCGCGCCGGCACCCTGTACGGACTGGCCCACCTGCGG
>CAYNOM010000972.1:0-2682 GCA_964398415.1 uncultured Polyangiales bacterium
GGGCGGCATCCAGCAGCGCACCATCGCGGGCCAGGAAGAACACCCGGCGCTGCACGTCGGTGGGGGGCCAGCGCTCGAAGCTCTTTTCGAAGCGCCCCACGGGCGCTCCCGGCTCGTCGCTGCCGGCACCATTCTCGAAGATCACGCGCACCGGCGGCTCTGCACGCCACTGCTGAAGCGCTTGCTCGTAGTCGTCGTCACCCAGCGACGCGAACCTGTCGGGCTCGAAGGAGAGCCCGGAGCCACCGAAGCTCTCGGACAACATCGGCCCGGCGACACTACGAACCAGCGGCACCATGCGCGGCACCCGTCGCGCCACGAACAGCTCCAGGAACTCCCACCAGCGCGTCAGCGAAAGCGGGCTGTACCCGTCCGGGTGGCGCCCGTTGAACAGGATGAGCTTGCGCGTGTCGGTGCTCTCGTAGCGGTCGAGCATGTCGGTGAACTGGGCGCCGGTCTGCTCGTCCTGGAACGCACCGGTGTGGTACACGGGCACGTCGATGCGGTCGATCAGAAGCGGCAGGCTGCGGTCCCGAGCGTCGTTGGGGTAGAACTCGAGCGCCCGCAAGAAGCTCTCGAAGTCGACGTTCTGCGTGCGCAGACGTTGGTTCGCTTCGCAGAGGGTGTCGCCGGCCTCGATGCGCTCGCGGCTCCACTCCATGCCGTTCGCCATCGCGGATGCGTCACGATTGGACAGCCAACTACGCGTGAAGCCCCCGTTGTAGATGCCGCCCGGCCACTGCAGCTCCCAGGGGTCAGCCAGCGTCGACTGCGGTGTGATCGCAGCCAGGCTCGGGGGCTTGGTGGATGCGACGTACAGCTGGGAGATGCCACTGTACGAAAGCCCCACCATGCCCACCTCGTGGTGCAGCACCCAGTCCTGGCGCGCGATCGTCTCGACCACGTCGTAGCCGTCTGCATGCTGCGCGGGATTGAAGACGTCGAACACGCCGCCCGAGCAGCCCGTGCCGCGCATGTTGACGCCGACCGTCGCGTAGCCGAGCAGGTTCGCGATCCGAGATCCCGCATCCGCCGAGCTGGGGTTACTTGGAGAATAGCCGGAGTACTCGATGACCGTGGGGTAGGGCCCGTCACCATAGATGGCGGAGTCCGGAAATCGCACCATCGCGCTCAACGTCACGCCGTCGCGTACCTCGATGTAGTTCAGCCCGGCCTCGGGATCGTCGGGGTTGCCGACGAGTGGCGTCTGCACGCCCACGAGCACCTGGCTCTCGTACAGCGAAACGTCGGGAATGTCGGACACCGCGAGCACACGGAAGGGCGCCGAGGCTTCGACCGGATCGATCTGGTCGTTGCGCACCACGTAGCCTTCGCCCGGCGGCAATGTGCGACCGTTTTCGACGGGCAAGCGCGTGAGCGTGCCGCTCTCGACCTCCACGTGCTTTTCCGGCAGGTAGGCGAAGTGCGCCTGCCCCAGCGAGTCCGACACGATGGTCAATAGGCGCGTACCGTTCGCGTCGTAGAGCGTGAGCTTGCTGCCAGGCTTGGCGCCAACCACCGAGACGCTCTCCACCCCCGGCTGCACCTCGAAGGACGCGTTTGCGAAGACGCTCGCGTCTTTGTCATCACACGCCGCGGCGTCGGGGCACATGGAGGGTTGTGTCGTCGCGTCAGAGCAGGCGGGTGCGAGGATCAGCCCCGTCGCCACAAGGCCCAGCGCCCACCCATAGGTTGCGTCACCACGCGCCATGCCATCCTCCAGAGTGGTCGATTGACTCGCAAGGGGGTGAAGAAGAGACTCCGACCTAAACCCGGTTCAATGGTGACGTCAACGTCAATTTTCGCTGAGAGCGTGTGACCGCGGGCTCGCCGAAGACTGGCTCAACCATCTGTGACGGAAAAGCAAAACCGCCGAAGCCCGAAGGCGCCGGCGGTTCGTGCGGTCGTTGAGCGCGGCGTTATCCGCCGATGGCCGTGCTCACGCTGGCGGCAACCTGCACCTGGGCGGTGAGCGCGGACGATGCGCTCTTCAGTGCCGTGGCGGCGGCCTTGAACTCCGCCGGAGCGCACTGCACGAGCTTGAATTTGGCTGTCGCGCTGACGTCGCCGTCGGCGAAGGCCTTCAAGGCACCGTCCACCGCACCCTCACCCGCGGCGATCAGGTCGGCGCCGGCGCCGACGATGATCTCGGCCTTGCCGCGCAGGGCGAGGATGGCCGAGAGGCGCGCCTTGAGCGCAGCGAGCTTGAAGTCGAAATCTGCCTGGGCTTCGGCGCTCAGCGAAGCGCCGAGCGTGAAGCGCACGTCTACCGTGGGCGGCGTGCACTCGACCTTGAGCGAAGCGTCGGCCTTGGCCTGAGCATTACAGTTGGCCGAGGCCTCACACATCGCCATGGCCGTGGGGGGCTCGAAATCGCCCTCGCACTTGCCGTTGCACATCACCGACGCGTCGGCGCTGCCCTCGCACTTGGCGCTGACGGCAGCCGAGCAATCGACCTTGCCAGGCTCCGCGGTGCACTCGCCCGAGCAGGAGCCCTTGCAGTTGGCAGACAGCTCGGCGTCGAGCTTGCACTCGCCCGTGCAGGTGCCCTTACAGGTGCCTTCGCAGGTGCCGTTGCAGTTCGCGCCTCCGCCTCCGCCCGAGCATTGGCCCTCGCAGGTGCCCTGGCAGGTGCCACTGCAGCTGCCCTCGCAGCCGCCGGCCACGTTGGCTTCGACCGTG
>CAYNOM010000973.1:0-2681 GCA_964398415.1 uncultured Polyangiales bacterium
AATCACCGCATCAGCGTGATGGGTGGGCGCCAGCTCGCGGGCGTGCTCGACATCATCCAGCGTCAGGCGGCAGCCAAGAAGGGTGAAACCGTCGACGAGCAGAAGCTCACGATGATGAAGATGATGCTCGAAAAGCAGATCGACAACGAGTCCGATCCCTTCTTCGCCACGGCGCGTCTCTGGGACGACGGCGTGATCGACCCCCGCGACACCCGCGACGTGGTCGGCATCTGCCTCTCCATCTCGCACACGCGCGCGGTGCAGGGCACGACGAGCTGGGGCGTATTCAGGCATTGAGCCGGGCGAAACGAGGACAGGAACATGAAACGCATTTCCAAGGTTCTGATCGCCAACCGCGGTGAGATCGCCGTGCGCGTGATGCGCACGTGTCGTTCGATGGGCATCTCGACGGTGGCCGTGTTCTCCGACGCGGACGAAGGCGCACCGCACGTGAGGATGGCCGACGAGGCCGTGCACATCGGTCCTTCGCCCTCGGCGGAGAGCTACCTCGTGATCGACAAGATCCTCGACGCTGCGAAGCGCACGGGTGCCGACGCCATCCATCCCGGCTTCGGCTTCTTGTCCGAGCGCGCCGAGTTCGCGGAAGCGTGCGAGAGCGCGGGTGTGATCTTCATCGGCCCTTCGCCGTCGGCGATTCGCGCCATGGGCTTGAAGCGCGAGGCCAAGGAGACCGCCATGGCCGCGGGCGTGCCCGTGGTGCCCGGCTACAACGGCAAAGACCAAGACCCCAAGCTGCTCGCCGACAGGGCCCGGGAGATAGGTTTCCCGGTGCTGATCAAGGCCAGCGCGGGCGGTGGTGGCAAGGGCATGCGCGTGTGTCGCGCCGCCGAAGAGGTGGCCCAGGCCATCGAGGGAGCCAAGCGTGAGGCGCTCTCCGCCTTCGGCGACGACACGTTGATCATCGAGAAGTACATCGACAACCCGCGCCATGTGGAGATCCAGATTCTCGGTGACAGCCACGGCAACGTGGTGCACCTGTTCGAGCGCGAGTGCTCGATCCAGCGTCGCCATCAGAAGATCATCGAGGAGACGCCCTCCACGGCGCTCACGCCCGAGATTCGCGAGAAGATGGGCAACGCGGCCGTGGCCATCGGCAAGGCGATCGGCTACTCGAACGCGGGCACGGTCGAGTTCATCGTCGGTGCGCCGGGCCAGTTCTACTTCCTCGAGGTCAACACACGCCTCCAGGTCGAGCACCCGATCACCGAGTGCATCACGGGACTCGACCTCGTGCGCGAGCAGATTCGGGTGGCGATGGGCGAGCCCCTCGGTCGCAGCCAAGCCGACGTCACGATGACCGGCGCTGCGGTCGAGTGCCGCATCTACGCCGAGGATCCGAAGAACCAGTTTCTGCCCCAGTCGGGCACGCTCGTCGACTGGCACATCCCGTCGAGCGTCGATTGGCTGCGCGTCGACTCGGGCATCGAGCGAGGGTCCGAGATCAGCATCTACTACGACCCGATGATCGCCAAGATCGTCACCAAGGGGCGCGATCGCATCGAGGCTACCCAGCGCATGATCTACGCGCTCGAGAACCTCAGCGTGCACGGCGTGGCGACGAACCGCGAGTTCTTGCTACAGACCCTGCGTCACCCCGAGTACATCGCCGGCAAGATCCACACGCACTTCATCGAGCAGCACATGCAGGCCGCGCTCGGGGAGGGCACCGACGCCACGCTGCTGCGCGATGCGGCCATTGCGGCGGCCCTGCACGGTCAGCAGCGGCGCAGGGACACCGCGCACGTGCCGGCAGTGCGCAGCGGCTATCGCAACAATCTGTGGCGCGATCAGCGCATCACCTTCAGCGCGGGCGAGCAACACCTCGAGGTGAGCTACGGCGATCTGGGCCGGGGTGGACACTTTCGTGCGGCCGTGGGCGACTTCAAGGGCGAGGTGACGGTGGTCTCGCGTGAAGACGCCGAGCTCGTGCTGCAGATCGAGGGCGTGCGTAGGCGCTACCGCGTCGTGGTCGACGGCGAGCGCGTGTTTGTGCAGGTGGGCGGGCGCTCCGTCACGCTGCGCGAAGAGCCGCGCTTCCCCGATCTCGACAGCGCTGTACCGGAGGGGGGCTGCGTGGCGCCCATGCCGGGCAAGATCGTCAAGGTCGACGTCGAAGCCGGACAGAAGGTAAGCAAGGGACAGCGCCTGCTCGTGATGGAAGCCATGAAGATGGAGCACTCCATCACGGCCAGCGTCGACGGCGTGGTCGAGCAGGTGGCGGTCAGCGTGGGCCAACAGGTCGACGCCGATCAGGTGCTCGTCGTCGTGCACGAGCAGGCGTAAGC
Organism: uncultured Polyangiales bacterium; assembly: GCA_964398415.1. Lineage (GTDB taxonomy): Bacteria > Myxococcota_A > Polyangia > Polyangiales > DASUME01 > DASUME01. The sequence continues at coordinate 2,307 of CAYNOM010000973.1, forward strand.
CTGCTTGATGGCTCCCCTCGTTGGGGCCGTACAAGGTGCGTTCGCGGCCCGAATCGATGCAGAAGCCAGCGCGCCCACAGGCCCAAACCGAGGAATACTCTGCGTAGCGGGCCGGTCAGCGCGTCATGGCGAGCGTCAAGTCGTTCATCGAGAGGCGTCTTCGCCTAAAGGTGAACGAGGCGAAGAGCGCTGTGGCGCGCCCTGAAGAGAGGCATTTCGTGGGCTTTCGTCTGCGGCGCGAACCGCTCGAAGGGAGTATCGAAGCGCTGTTGTCGAAGCGTTCCAAGGAGCGCATCGGCGCGAAGATCCTCGAGCTGACACCGCGAAACTGGGGCAACTCAGTGGACGCCTGCATCACGCAGGTGAACGCGTATC
>CAYNOM010000974.1:0-2675 GCA_964398415.1 uncultured Polyangiales bacterium
CCGCAGGCGTAGTCGTCGATGCGCTGGGGCTCGGTGTTCGTGACGATGCGCTCGTCGCCCACCAACTCGCTGAACTCACCGCGCCCGCCGCGACCCCAGGCCGTCTGCGTGCGCAGGTTGCCCACGTTGTCCACGAGGTCGATCGTCGTGCGAATCCGCGCGTAGCCCACGTGCCGCACAGGCACCACGTGCTTCGCGTCGCCCGCCTCGGCCGGCGCATCGGCCACGCCCAGCAAGCCCGTCGTCGCCCGCTCGCGCACCACGCTGTCGAGCGTCGCGGGGTTCCACGCGCGCTGCGTCGGCACCGTGTCGTAGCGATACTCGTCGCTCGCCTTCACGTACGCGTAGCTGATGCCCACGCCGTTCAGGCCCTGCACAAGCGCGCGCACCGCGTACGTCGCGTGGCTCGTCTTCAGGTACTTGCCCGACTCGTCGAACACCTCCGTCAGAAACTCGCGCCCCTTGAGCGCCTCGTTCGGATTGTCGGCCAGCCGGTCGGCCGCGATGTCGTTGGGCCTCTTGCCTTGGTGAAAGTGCGTGCGCGTGATCGACGTGCCCTCGTACGCATCGCCCACCGCGATCGCATCTGCCGCGCCGAAGCCGCGAAACTCCTGCTCGATGCCCTCGTAGTAGCCGTCGTGGTAGCGATACTCGGTCTCGGTGAGCGTGGGCTCGGCTCCCAGCACCTCCAAGCGATCGGTCGTCGTCACCCGCCGCACCACCGTGCTCACCACCGGGCTACCGCCGGCGCGGTGCACGCACGTGCCGCTCTTCTCCATCACCCGCGCGTCGCAGTCGCCCTCACGCTCGCCGGGGAGCAAGGGCTCGCGCTGCCACGTGAAGCACTCGAGGGACGACGGGTCGCACGTGCGGCTCTCCGCCAGGTCGCGCAGGTAGTCTTCGATGCTGGTCGAGTACTCGAGCGTGGTCAGCGCACCCAGGCCGTTGTCGACCTGCGTCAGAAGGCGCGGACGCTGTCCGCCCATGGGGTCGATCCAGCGATAGTTGCCCGCGTCGGCGTAGATGATGTCGGTCGTGCCGCTGCCGTCGATGTCGGCGATGCGCACCCGCTCGAGGGCGTCCACGCTGGTGGGTGAGTTTTTGATCACCACGCGCTCGGTGAAGCCCTCGCCGCCCTGGTTGAACCACACGCTCACATCCGAGAAGCCCACTTGCACGAGATCGGTGGCGCCATCGGCGTTGACGTCGACCATGTGCAGGCCCGCGAGCTCTGCGTTCAGCTCGCGCGGCGGGTTCATCATCCGCAGCTCACGCCCGCGACGGTTGCGGTCGTCGCACGCACGGGGGCCGTCGCCCCAGGCGCCCTCGCCGCGACCCGGCCACCACACCACGTCGTCCGGCGCCACCTTCACGATGTCTTGCAGACCGTCGCCGTTCATGTCGGCGATGCGCGTGCCCGGCTCGCCGAAGTCGAGGTTTCGCCCCGCAAACGGTAAGCAGCTCTCCACCGGCGCCGTGCTCAAGCTCCAGCTTCCGCCGCTGAATTGCGCCGAGCCGAAGCGCCCTTCCCCGCCCGGATAGCGACCGAGGTTCAGCCACGTCTGCACCGCCGTGCCGCTCGTGCGCACCACGTCGATCAGATGGTCGTTGTTGACGTCGAGCGTCTTGATCGTCTCGCCGTCCTTGCCGAGATCGATGCGTGGATCGGTTACGCCCGCCGGCAATAGATCCGTCACGTGGTGAAACGACCAGCCCTCGAGCGGCTCGTAGCTTGCGCGCGAAGCCACGGGCTCCTTGCTCAGCACGAAGTAGCCGTAGTTGGCCTTGCGCGGCATGTGCAGCACGTCGCTGCGACCGTCGCCGTCCACATCCATCGGCAGGATGTTCAGGCTCGACAGCGTGAGCGTCCCCGAGAGCCCCGCAGGGATGCCCACGCGCACGCCGTCGGAGAAGTCGCCCGCCACCCCCGGCGTGCCGCCCGCAAAGCCGTTGAAGAACACCCCCGCGCCATTCTTGTAGCGCGCGGGATCGGTCACCAGGAGGTCGGGCAGGCCGTCGGAGTTGACGTCGAAGAAGTCGACCCGCCCCTCGTTCGCCGAGTGCCGCGGGCTCGCGTTCGACACGCGCACCGTGCCATCGAGTCCGCCAAACCCAGGCACCGCAGCCGTCGTGGCCGTCGGCGCGCTGTAGGAAAAGCGCATGGGTGGAAGAAGCTCGCCTACGATGCGATCGTCGAGCGCGCTCTCCGCGATGCTCGCATCCCCAATCATCACCCCGAGCTGGGCGTCAAAGCGCGAGGGGCGCCCCTCCACCTGCACCTCGGCCAAGAGCGAATGGTAAGACTCGGCGGCGTAGCGCAGGTGGTAGCGGCGCACGAGCGTGCGGCTGCCGACAGACTCACCCGCGCTCGTCACCTCGATGCGCTTGAGCCGAAGCGCCTGCTCCGTGCGCCAGGTGGTGATGTAGCTCGACGTCACGTCGGGCCGCGTCTCGTACACAAAGCCCACGTGGTGGGCGTACTGGGCGAGAGGCGCCGCGCACTCGCGCGTGGCCGCCGGATCCTGCACCACGCCGCACGACGCGGGCGAGGTGTAGTCGACGCTCGACAGGTACAGCGTGCCCGCGTTCTCGAGGTAGCGGTAGTACACCGTCGAGCCGTGCACGTCGCTCATGCGCACGAGCTGCCACGAGAAGATGCGCGAGGCGCTCTCGGG
>CAYNOM010000975.1:0-510 GCA_964398415.1 uncultured Polyangiales bacterium
GGTGCTCCATCTGCCCGGTGCGCACCAGCAGGACGTCGCCCGGCAGCACCGAGAAGTAGAAGACGTCGCCCTTCTTCAGGTCGATGGACTCGGAGAGCTCGCCCGTGCGGATCTCGGGCCCCTGCAGGTCCATCAAGAGCGCCACCGGGTTGCCCAGCTTCTTGTTCAGGCTCTTCAGGTTGCGGATGGTGCGCAGGTGCGCCTCGTGGTCGCCGTGCGACATGTTCAGGCGCGCGACGTCCATGCCCGCGTCCAGCAACCCGCGCAGGTGATCGACGAAATCATCTGTCACAGCGTTCAGCATCGCCTAGCCCACATCCGTCTTGCCGCGCCTGTCATGGCGCAAGTTCGCGTATAGCACATGGTTGCGCCAGCGTCCGTTGATCTGCAAATAGCTTTGCGCGACGCCTTCATATTTATAGCCGCATTGTTCCAGCAACCTGCGCGATGGCGTGTTTTCCGGCAGGCACCCCGCCTCGATCCGGCTCAGGTCGAGCGTGGTGAAGGCAT
>CAYNOM010000975.1:520-2675 GCA_964398415.1 uncultured Polyangiales bacterium
GACCAGGTGGCGGGGCCGATGGTGCAGATGATCTTCGTGAGACGCGGCTCGGGGGTGCGGGTGGGGGCCATGGGCGCACCCTAGCAGGCCGGTGATCACGCGGTGAAGTTCAGGGCGCTGGCATATGCCAGAGCGCGCGCACCCAGGCGTTCAGCACGGCCAGCAAGGCCTCGGTCGGCGGCGCCCCGGCGCGCTCGTGCAGCGGAGCCAGCGTCACCAGACCGGAGAGCATCGCGTGCACCGCGATCACCAGCGCCTCGGGGGACAGCTCTTCGTCGCCCACGCGCACCCCGGGCGTGAGCTCGGCCGCCCGACCCAGCAGGGGCCCGTACCAACGCGTGGCGATCAACTGGAGCTCGGGACCACCCGCCAACGCGGCGTGCTGCACCAGGCGCGCCAGGTTGGGCCGCGTGAAGTAGAGCCCCACCACGGCGGCCAGGTTGCCCGCCGCCTCGCTCGGGTCCGCTGGGCGAGAGAGCAGCGCGTGCATGGCCTCGCTGTGCGGCGCCAGCAGCCGCTCTAGCACGGCGTCGTACATCTCCTGCTTGCTGGGGAAGTGCTTGTAGAGGCTGGGCGTGCGGATGCCCACCACGTCCGCGATGGCGCTCAGGCTCGCGGCCTCGTAGCCCACGCGCGCGAACGTGTCCTCGGCCGCGTCCAGGATGCGCTCGCGGGTGGATGGGGCTCGGTCTGGCTCGGCAGGCATCGGGGATCCTCGCACGCGCTTGATCTCGGTCGCGGGCTGGGCTAGGGAGTGGTTAGCTAATGGCTAGTAGCTGATAGCCAAGCTAGCGCCGCGCGACCCCGAACGCAACCAAGGGCCCCATGAAGCAACGTCACGACAACCCCGTCTCCGCCGTCCTCACCGCCATCCGCGAGAACCTGGGCGGCGGCGAGCGCTTCCCCAGCATCCCGGGGGCCAAGCCCAGCGATCGCCTCGACGGCCGCACCGTGATGGTCACCGGCAGCAACTCCGGGCTGGGCAAGGCCGTGGCGGTGGAGCTGGCGTCCCGCGGCGCGCGCGTGCTGATGGCCTGCCGCAGCGGCATCCCCGAGGCCGGCCACGAGGTGCGCGCGCGCAGCGGCAACCCGCAGATCGAGATGCTCTCGGTGGATCTCTCGGACCTCCACAGCGTGCACGCGCTCTGCGACACGCTGCGCGAGCGCGAGGAGCGCATCGACGTGCTGGTCAGCAACGCGGGCGTGGTGCCCAAGGAGGGGCGCAAGTCCGCGCAGGGCTTCGAGCTGATGGTGGCCGTGAACTGTCTCGCGCCCACCGTGCTGGTGGACCGGCTGCTGCGCGACGGCGTCATCCCGAACGAGACCATCGCCAAGAACGGCCCCGCGACCGACGCGCCGCGCTCGCGCATCGTGTTCGTGTCGAGCGAGGCGCACCGCACGGCGCCCGCGCTGGATCTCCCTGGCCTCGCGCGCTTCGAGGCCTTCGGCATCGGCGACGCCATGCGCTACTACGGCCGCAGCAAGCTCTGCCTCAGCACCTACGCGGTGGAGCTCTCGCGCCGCCTGCTGCGCGCCGACGGAACACCCGACGTGGCCGTGCACCACCTCTGCCCGGGCCCCGTGAACTCGAACATGGCGCGCGAGGCGCCGGCGTGGGCCAAGCCGCTGCTCAAGCCCGTGATGGGGCTGCTCTTCAACTCGCCGGAGAAGGCGGCCGAGCCCGTGACCTACCTCGCGTGCGCCAAGAGCCTCGAGGGGCGCACGGGCACGTACCTGCACATGCGCGCGGAGCGTCCGTGCAGCGACCTGGCGCTGGATCCGGCTGCCGGCAAGGCGCTCTGGGACACCACCCGCGAGATGGGGGCGCGGGCCTGATGCGCTTCTCCTACGCCGAGTCCATGTGCGACCCCAGCTTCTACCTGCCGCTCGCCAAGGCAGGGCCAGCACTACACGGACAAGATCATTTCGAAGCTGTGAGCCGTGCTCCCTCGCGTGGATCGCGGTCCTAGCCTCGATCCCCCTCGGTCGTCATGCTGGTGCAATGACGGTCAAGCGGATCACCATCAGCGTGCCCTCGGAGGTCGCCGCGCGCATCAAGAAGGCGGCCGGTAAGACCCCTGTGTCGGCTTGGGTCACCGATGTGATCGAGGAGCATCTCGACGACGCCGAGCTGGAGCGCGCCTGGGAGGCGTTC
>CAYNOM010000976.1:0-2674 GCA_964398415.1 uncultured Polyangiales bacterium
CGCGAGACATCCTCTCGCGCATCGACGCCGCGCGGCGCGATGTCTCTCGCGGTCAGGACACGGGTACGGACCCGCGACCGAATCGTCTCGAAGCGAGCGCGCGCGAGCGGTAGCTCGACGACGCCCTATGCCTTCGTACGGGGGCCACGTCAACACGCGACCGGGCCGTCGCGCGCGGCAAACCCGTAACGACCTCAGACCTTCCCTCGACCACCTCGAAGGGGGCGATGCGATGCGCGTGGTGGTGGCGGGTGCCACTGGGTTCGTGGGCCAGGCGCTGCTGAAGCGCCTTGTGGGGCGCGTCGAATTGATCGGGTTGTCGCGTAGGGCGCGCGACTCGTCCGAGCACGTCTCGTTTCGCGCGTGCGACTTGTTTTCACTGCTGAAGACCGAGCGCGCGCTCGAGGGCGCCGACGTGGCGGTCTATCTCGTGCACTCGATGCTGCCGCAGGCGCGCCTGACCCAGGGCTCGTTTCAAGACCTCGATCTCTTGCTGGCCGACAACTTCGCGCGAGCGGCGCACAAGGCGGGCGTGTCACGGATCGTCTATCTCGGCGGGATCGCCCCGGAAGGTGCCGCGCTCTCCGCGCACATTGCGAGCCGGCTCGAGGTAGAGCGCGCCCTCTCGGCACACGGCGTGCCGGTCGTGGCGCTCCGCGCAGGTCTGGTTCTCGGCCCCGGGGGCTCATCGTTCGAGATGATGCTGCGGCTCGTGCGTCGCCTGCCCGTGATGATATGTCCGCGCTGGACCACCACGCTCGGTCAGCCGGTGGCGCTCGACGATGTGCTCGACGTCCTGGAACGAGCCGTGCTCGACGACACCTTACCGAGCGGCGCGTACGACGTGGCCGGTCCGGATCGGCTTTCCTACGTCGATCTGATGCGCATGACCGGGGAGAAGCTCGGGCTGAAACGCCGCTTCATCCCCCTGTCGGTGTTCACGGTCGGTCTGAGCTTGCTCTGGCTCAGGCTCGTCACGGGTGCGCCCCGCCAGCTCGCGGCCCCTCTCGTGCAGAGTCTCAAGCATCCCATGCTCGCTCGCGATCGACGCATCTTCGAGCGTTACGCGCTCGAACCCATGCCCATCTCGGAGGCCCTCGATCGCGCGCTCGAGGCAGGCACGCACGTAAGCCCCGCCCCGGGCCTATCCCGCCTCGCGCAGCTCCACGAGCTGCGCCGCGCGAGCCCGAAGAGCTGTGTCTACAGCGTGCAGCGCATGCACTTGCCGCCGGGACAACGCGCTCGGAGCGTGGCGCGTCGCTACGCCGCGTGGCTGATGCAGCTGCTCGGTCCGCTCTTGCGCGTCCACGTCGATGAGCAGGGCTCGCTCTCGTTCGTCTTGCGCGTAGGTAGAAGGCGGACGCTGACGTTGCTCACGCTCACGCACGCGAAGGAACGCAGCACCGAGGACCGCGAGCTCTACTACATCACGGGCGGCCTCCTGGTCGATCGCAACGCCGAGCCCGGCCGCTTCGAGTTTCGCGAAGTCAGGGGTCGAAACGAGCTGATCACGGCCGTGTACGAGTTCGTTCCCGCGCTCCCCTGGCAGCTCTATCGCGTGAGCCAAGCCCCTCTGCACCTCTGGATCATGCGCGCATTCGCACGTCACCTGCGCGAGAGCTGCGAGATCGACATCGATGCCTATCCGCTCGAGCGCTGACGGCGAGCGGGCCTCAAGGCGCTGCTGCGCCTTCGCCTTGCGCAGGCGCCTCGACGCCGGGTGGGTCAGCCTTGAGCTTGCGCGGATCGGGGCGCGTGAACAGCACCTGCACGAGAAAGCCGAGCGCGCCTAGCGCCACGAGCGCGAGCACCCAGTTCAGGATGGTCTTGCCGAGCGTGGATTCGGAGGGGGCCGGAGGCGCCACGTAGGGCCGCGGCTGGGGACGCGCCGCCCGACCACGGTCCTCACGCGACGCGGGTGCGGCACCAAATTGGGGAGCGGGGGCGATCATCCCACCCATGGCTTTGGCAGGCGGAATGCCACCGCCGCGTGGAGGTCCGAGGCTCGGCCCAGGGCCCGTGCGTGGCGCGGGATCGAACGGAGAGCGCGGAGGCGGCTCGAGCGAGCTCGGCGGCGCTCGAAATGAGCTCGCCGGCTGCAGCGAGTCGAAGGTATTCATGCCGCGTGCCGGCGGAGCGCTGACGAAGGCGTCGCCGAGGGTGCCCCCGGCTGCGAGCGGCTGAGGTCGCGTTCCGGTCAAAGGTGGCGCGGCGAAGGGATCGGCCTCGTAGTCGTCTTCGGGTGGCTCGATGGATGAGACGGCTGCGTTCGACCCCCCCGTATCGTCGTCGCCATCGAAGGACTCGTCGCCAAACTCGAGCGGCGGAGGAGGCTCCGAGGGCGTGCTGAACGTCCACGAGCTGGTGTCGAGCAGCGCATCGTCTTCCTGCACGCTCGCCTCGAGCAACAGGTCGTAGAACGCGCGTGCGCTCGGCGGACGGCCCGCACGTTCTTTGTCCATGGCCGCCAACATCACCTGCTCGATTGCGGGGCTGATGTCGGCACCTCGACTGCGCGGCGACGGCGGCGGCGTGCCGAGGATGATCTGGAGCAGCGCGTTGTAGTTGCCCGCGTCGAAGGGGACGTCACCCACCACGCATTCGTAGAACATCACGCCGACCGCGTAGAGGTCGACGCGTCCGTCGATGCTGGCTTCGCCCCGCGCCTGCTCCG
>CAYNOM010000977.1:0-1476 GCA_964398415.1 uncultured Polyangiales bacterium
GTGCCCGACAGCGGCATACCTCTGGCGCAAGTCGTTCCTCGACGCACGACACCCAGGCTGGAGTGCCAAGCTGCCCGTGATCCAAGATGCACGCTTCGCCCTCGACGCAGCCAAAGTCGGCGCGTCATTCGCGTACGACGACAACGTGAGCGTACTTTACAGAAAACACGCGTCGGATTCGGTGTCGACGCGCAACCGCGTGGCATTTGCACGCGACTGCTTCACGAACGCGCGCGACACCTGGGAGCATTGGCGCGAGCGGCATACCCTCACCGAGGAGCGTAAGGACAAGGTCCTCGCGGTGTGCGAGACCCTCGCCTTGTCCGTGTACGGTGAAGACCCCGCTTTCGTGAGAGAAGTGTTCGCGTTCGCGAGAGAGCTCGAGCCGACTTGGCGCCCCCGCCTCTCCCGAGCACGGCGACTGAGCGGCCTTTTATTCAACCCGGAGACGACCGCTTGGTTGCACACGCAAGCGAATGCCGTGCGCTCGCGAGCCCTTCAACGTCTCCCTAGAAGCTTGCGCTAGCCCCCGGCCCTGGGGCTCGTACCATTTCGTATGCAGGAGCTCTCTTGAACCTTGCGTTCTTCGAACCAGATCCCAGCTTCGGTGGCGGCTCGGAGCAGGTGTGCCTCGACCTTGCGAGGAGCTTGCGCAAGAAGGGCCATCGCGTCCACCTGCTCTATTCGAGACCAGGCTCGATGCTGGCTGAGTATCAGCGCATCGCAGTGGCCTGCAAACGACTACCGCTCAAACCGTTCGGCTGGCGCACCGCCGTACCGAGCGCGGTCCGGGCTGCCGCTATCGCTCAGCAGCTCGCAGCCTGGAGCATCGACGTTCTCATTTGCTCGGATCCTCACTACTTGCGTCTGCTGGCGATGGTGCGCTGCCTCGCGCGAACCCGAGTCCTGTTTCACCTCGGCCTTCCTGCCGTCGTGCCCATGCGTTCGGTGCGCGCCGCAATGCACTGCATCGACGTCGCCGTGAGCCCGTCGGAGCACACAGCCAACACTTGGCTCGCGCACGGATGGCCGACCCACCGCCTTCACGTGATCGCCAACTGGACGGATACCGAGCGTTTCGCGCCAACTTCGAGCAAAACTGAGCTGCGCAGGGAGCTAGGACTGAACGAGAGCGCAACCTGGTGCTGCTACGTCGGCCGGCTGGTTGAAGAGAAGGGCATAGGCCCCTTGCTGCGAGCATTTGCGGAAGCGCAGCGGTTCAACGGGTCCATCCGGCTGGCGCTGGTGGGTGCCGCTCCGGATGGCACTTTGGGACCTTGGCCGCTGGAAGCTGCCCGCGCAGGGATCGCGGAAGGTCGAATTCACTTCGCAGGCCGGCGAGCAGAACCCGAGAAGTACATGGCAGCCGCCGATATCGCGATCTTACCCAGCCAGTGGGATGAGCCATTCGGCCTGACTGCCCTGGAAGCCATGGCATGCGGAGCCCCAACCATCGGGTCTTCCTGCACAAGCATT
>CAYNOM010000977.1:1486-2671 GCA_964398415.1 uncultured Polyangiales bacterium
CCATGGCATGCGGGACGCCCCCGATCGTGTCCAGTCGAGGCATTTTGCCCGAGATTGTGGGCCCTGCGGCGCAGCACCTCGTCTGGCGCGACGCGAATCCCAGCACGCTCGCAAGGCTGATCGTAGAAGCCGTGCAAGACGACTCGTGTCGAGAGGCTCTCGGAAAAGCGCTGCGCGACCGCGCCGAAACCACGTACTCGATGCGCTCGGCGACGGACGCATACGAGGCGCTGATCGCGCAGCTTCACCGATGCACGCAACCCAAGTGCCAAACCGCCTAGGGCCGCGCTATGGTGCCACTAACGTGAAGACCATCGTCGGATATCCGAGGACGGGAGGGTTTGCCCAGCAAGTGGCTCTGGCGCTCCACGAGCACGAGATGCTGCTCGAGTTCTGCACGACGTTCGCCTACCGAGAAGACGGCGCACTCGCGCGTGCGCTGCAACGCTTTCCGGGACGTCTAGGCACGCGCGCGCATCGAGCGTTGTCACGGCGCGCACTGCGCGACATTCCATGGTCACGTGTGAGGACTGCGCCGCTGAGCGAGGTCATGCGCACGGCTTCTGCTCTGGGTGGTGCATCGCCTGTCACTGTAGATCGCGTTTGGGAGTGGCAGGCACACAGGTTCACGCGACAGCTCGCGCTGCGCACGAAGCCGCCATGCCAAGCCGTCTACGCCTACGAGTACACCGCCCTCGAAGCGTTCGAACGCGCGCGACAAACCGGGATCGCGCGCATCCTCGACTTGCCCTCGCTCAGCAACCACGCATTCGATGAGCTCAAGCGCCGTGAGCTCGAAGCTCATCCAGCGCTGCGTTCGCGGCACGATGACTACTTCGACCGAAAGTTTCCCGAGCGGCAAGCCCGCAGGGATCGGGAGATCGAGCTCGCGGACGTCATCATGGTCAACTCGCGTCTGACGGCCCGGTCGCACATCGAGCACGGCGCAGACCCCAGACGGATACGCATCGTCCCCCTCGCGGCTCCTCCGAGCATTAGCCAAATCACGAGAGTCCCGATACTGACCGCACCCCTGCGTGTGATCTGGGCTGGGTCCTTCAGTATTCGAAAGGGAGCACATTACTTCTTGGACGCTTGGCGAAGGCTGAAGGCTCACGACGGAGCAGAAGCGGTCATCTACGGGCCCAACTTGCTTCCACCCGCGTTCGCACGCGACATCCCTGA
>CAYNOM010000978.1:0-2662 GCA_964398415.1 uncultured Polyangiales bacterium
GAGTCGAGATCAAGTCTCTGTACGGGACGTACGTGTGGAACGAGGACGAGACCGAAGCCACATTGCTTCGCGACCCGCTGCGCAGCGGCGAGCCGTTTCGCGATCGCCTCTTCACCTACGTCACCGACGAGACGCGCTTTGCGTCGGCCTTTCGCAAGGCGCAGGCGACCGGGACCACCATCGTGCTCAACGAGCTGCAGTCACTGACGCGAACCTACGCCCTCCCCGGCAGCGTGCGCTGCGTGCAATGCCACATGGGGACGCGCAGCTTCGTGCTCGGCTTCGAGCCCATCCACCTGCTTCGCCGGCCGCGGGACGAGGGCGGCGTGATCCACGACGCCACGCCTGACGAGCTGAGTCAGCTCGAGCGCATGGTCGCTTACGGGTTGTTCGACGGGCTCGAGGACGCGCGCGATATCACGCCCCTCGAGGAGCTGCAGGGAGAGCGTCAGCCACGCAATCAGCACGAGTTGCGCGCCCAGGGCTACCTCGTAGGAAACTGCATGTTCTGCCACAACCCGAATGGGTTTCCCACCCAGCAGAACCCGGAGCTGACTGACGTGCTCAACTTCTGGCCCAGCCAGGAGGGTGGCATCTTCCAGTTCCCGCTCGATCGCGTCAGTCCGCGCATCAAACGCGGCAAGAGCCAGACGATCGCGATTCCCTACATTTCGCCGTCCCTCGACGACATTGACGTCACCGATGTCGTGCCGGGCAAGGGTTACGCGAAAAAGGTCAGTAAGGCTCCTTGGCAGAGCCTCATCTACCGAAACGTCGATTCGCGACAGACCTATGACGACCACTTCGCCGTGTTCCCGCACATGCCGATGCACGCGGCGGGCTTTCACTGCGACGCTCCACGCCTGCTCGGTAAGTGGATGGCCTCCATCGTCGCCCGGCCCAGGAACGCCGCCACTTCCTTCACGCCGCCCTTCGAGGAAGTTTCGCCATTCGACCCCGAGTATGCGCGTTGGGCCGAAGAGGCCGACGCACGGGTGGTTACGTTCGAGCGGGATCCTCGCATGCAGACCTGCATGGATCCGGCGGATATCGTGCGCGAGCCGCTTCCGATCACCACAGACGGGGACGTCACGTTCAAGCCGGAGGTCGACGAGGATGGGGTGCCCAAGTACCCGAACTTCCTGGTCACCGATCTAACTGACGCGCCAGGTGATTGGGGCCCGCGTCGCCCCGACTGGAAGGACGTCCTGGTCGATCTCGACCCGACCACGATCGAGCCAGCATCACCGAGCGAGGAGTCGCTGAAAGAAGTTCTGACCATGCTTCGCGACGTGAAGCTCAGCGACAAGCTCAAGAAGCTCGCGCTCGAAGAGGTGCCTTTCGGTGTGTGGCAGACCGCCGGCAAGGAGGACGTCTGCGACCTGAGCGAGGCAGAGACGGTGGCGGAGGTGCCCGCGGGCCCGCGCTGGATCGAGCACACGAAGCCAGCGTCGAGCGCGCCGGTGTATCGGCTGTCTGCCGGTGCGGCGGTGTTCCAGAACGTCTGCTCGAACTGTCATGGACGCCTGGCAGACTCGAACAGCGCCCTCGCCAACACCATCCTCGCGCTGACGGGCGGCGAGACACGCGTGGCGAACCTCCGCGATGGCCTGTTCGGTCCGGTGGACGACGCGGGGGCAAGCCGCCGGCGAGTGTTCGGAGACGACGAGCTCGCCGCGCGATACCTCCTGTTCATGACGCTCGGCGGTACCCAGCGCATCATTCCGCAGGTGGCGCTCAACATCGTAGGCAACACTCCCGTGGTGGGCGCTTCGCGGGCCGGATTCACCGTCGGAACGGCGAACATGCTGTCGATAGCGCAAGCCCTGTGCGCGAGCGTGGTGCCGGCGGATGACGAGTTTCAGCCTCGAACCCTCACGGAGATGCGCTTCGACGTCGATCGCGGCGTGCTCGTATACGACGACTTCTCCATGCTCATCACGAGCAACGGTGACGCGGAGCTGTGGGAGAAGCTGTGCAGCGTCGATAATCCGACGCCGGTGCGCGCCCTTTCGCCGTCTTCGCCCTGGAAGGAAGCCACGAGGTCGGAGCTCTTCGTCACAGGGCTGTTCGCGAGGAGCAGCTTCTCGGGAGGCGAGTTCTGCGTGCAGACGCGCAACAATCCCGACGCCAACGCCTTTGCGCAGCGCGAAGGGCTGCCCATCTGTCCCACCAGCGTTGCGCTCTGGGGCGCGGCCGAGGCCCGACGCTGGGCGCTGCGCGGTGCCATGAACGCCGGGCTCGCGGTGTTCGCCTATCTCGACGAAGTCGTATCTGGACGCAAGCCGGCTCAACCTCGCTTCGACGAGTGCGAGCTGAAGTACCCGAAGTGAGGCGAGGGGGTTCCGTGACGCAACGTCGATTCGTAGGAAGCAAAGCCATGCTTCACCGCACCTTGCTGTGCGGGCTCTGCATGGCCGTGACACTGGGCTGTGGCAGCGACGGCAGCGGCGCCCGTGCCTCGGAACGCGACGCGGTGGCTGACCCCGTGACGCGTGAAGGCGGGGTGCTCGCGGACGCAGGGCCTGGCCCCATGGATTCCGGCGGTTCTGCCGACGACGATGCTGAGGCGCCCGGCGACGGGTCCGCGTCAGAGGATCGACCTTACCGTGGTCCACGCTTTCTGCTCATCGTCGTGGAGGGTCTCCGCCCGGAGATGGTG
>CAYNOM010000979.1:0-2660 GCA_964398415.1 uncultured Polyangiales bacterium
ATCCGCCGCAAGTACCACCACGAGAAGCTCACCTTCCGGCCCATGTACGCGTTCTCCGAGAACTTCGTGCTGCCCCTGTCACACGATGAGGTCGTGCACGGCAAGGGCTCTTTGTACGGCAAGATGCCGGGCGACCACTGGCAGAAGCTCGCCAATCTCAGGCTGCTGTACGCATACATGTTCGCGCAGCCAGGCAAGAAGCTGCTCTTCATGGGCGCAGAGATCGGCCAGGAGCGCGAATGGGCCCACGAGCGAAGCCTCGATTTCCATCTCGAAGCCGATCCGGGGCGCGCAGGGTTGATGCGCGTCCTGTCCGATCTCAATCGCATCTATCGCGAGCACCCAGCACTGCACGAGCTCGATGCGGAGGGTCACGGCTTTCGCTGGATCAACTTCCGCGATGCGGACCAATGCGTGATCGCGTTCGAGCGACACGCGCTCGACGAGACGACAGCCCCCGTGATCGTGGTGTGTAACTTCACGCCCGTGGTGCGCCACGATTACCACATCGGCGTCGAGCGGCCCGGCCGCTACCTGGAGCTGTTCAACACCGACTCCGAGATCTACGGCGGCAGTGGCCAAGGCAATCTGGGCAGCGTCGAGAGCCTCGAGCTGTCGTGCGATGGCCACGCGCACGCCCTGAGCCTGACCTTGCCGCCGCTCGCGGCGGTGTTTCTGCAGCGGGCTACGGACGCGTCGCGCGAGGCAAAGACAGTCGCATCGCGAGCAAAGAGCCGCCGTTCGTGATGCTGAAGGCGCGCCCGGCCTCGATGGCGGTCGGCGCGACGAAGCCGTGGCCCGCATCGATTCGGCTCAGCTCGATCCCATCCGACTGGCGCACGGCGACGAGCGAGCCTTTGCTTTCGCCAAGCACGATCACGCCGGACACGACGCGTGCTTCGCCCAGCGCGCCGCGAAAGCTCGGCCGCTGCCAGCGCGCGGTGCGCGTCGAAGGATCGAAATAGGCAAGGCCCCGGTCGGCCGACACGATGATTAGCCCTCGGTCATCGTCGGCGGCGGCGAGGGACGTGATACCCGTCCACTCGGGCTCTCGCCACAGCACGCTGCCGTTCTTGGGATTGAGGGCGTACAAGCCCGAGCCGAAGGATGCGACGTAAAGCGCGTCGCCCACGACGGTGGGCGTCGTGTCGACATCCAAGTAACGCGGGCGGCCAGGCTCGACCGGAGGCGCGTCGTACGAGGTGTCCCGTTCCCACTTCACCGAGCCGTCTAGCGCGTCGAGCGCCACCACGACGCCATCATTGAACGCGGTGAGAATGCGCGTGCCACCTTCGTGCGCGGCGAGCCCGGCATGGCCCGCTACCAAAAAGCCCTCGTCCCGATCGCGCTTGTAGCGCCACAGGGGGCTGCCATCGGCGCGCGCGAGGGCGACGACGATGTCTTCTTCGGTGACCACGTAGACGGCGTCGTTGAGCAGCAGCGGGCGCCGTCGAATGGCGCCGCCGGCGTCGGCCTTCCAGCGGATCTCGCCTCGACTCGGCGAAAGCGCGTACAGCTCACCGCGCTCGTTGCCCACGAACAGCTCGTCTGCTTTTGCGTCGAGCGCGGGCTCGCACTCGATGGGTTCGTGCAGCTCGAAGCGATACAGCGCCCTGCCCGTGAAGCTCAAGGCATGCAGATCTCCGGCCACCGAGCCGACGTAGATGCGCTCGCCCTCGGGGTCGATCGCCGCGGCCGCGTTCTCGACGGGCCGATAGGCGCCGCGCTTGGCCTGCGTCAGCTCGCGCGTCCACTGCAGACGCAACACGCCCTGCCCCGGCGGCGGCGTGTCTGCGCCGCCAATCCAGCTGTAGTCACCCTGCGCGAAGCTGGCGCAGGCTGCGCTCGAGCAGAGACCGATGATGAGCGCCCCGCCTCGAAGCCAGCCCGAGGCGCGGACCGCTAGGCTCATTCGCTCTCACCCGCGCCGCCCGGGACCCCGCCCTGCATCTTGAGCTGCTCGAGCAGCCGCTGCAGTTGTTCCTGGGAGAACTGCTGGTTGTCGACGCCGGTGGTGCCCTTGTCGACGAGGGAGCTGTCGAGCTCGGCCAGACGCTGCTCGACCTCGCCGCGCAGATAGCGGCTCGGCGGAGTGCCCTCGGCCGGATCGCTCAGACGGTCGTAGAGGGCCTTGAGCATGGCCTTACCGCCCTCCTTGTCACCCTTGTCGAGCTTCAGGCGAGCGATGTGATACTCGGCGCTGTCCCTGAACGCGCCGCCCGGAAGCTTTGCGAGCTCCTCGAAGCGCGTGAGGGCTTCGTCTTTCTTGCCCGCCGCCTCGAGTGCGATGGCCTGCCCCTCGAGGGCTCGCCCCGCGAGGGAGGGCTTCGCCTTTTGTGCGGCATAGACGGCCGCGTAGAGCGTCGCAGCCTGGTCGTAGTTGCCGGCCGCTACCTGCTCGGCCGCTTCGCCGAGCTTGGCCCAGGGGGCGACGGCATCATCGCCAAACTTCTTGGCCACCTGCCCGTAGGCCTCGATGGCTTTCTTGGAGCGATCTGCGCGCGACGCGAACACCGGCTTTCCGTCGTCGGTCTTTCCGTCCTTGTCTTCTGCGTCGATGGCCGCATTGGCCGTCTCGAGCGCGCTGCCCAGGGTCGAGGCCGCTTCGGCCGCGCTCGAGCTCATCGTGCGATGCGCGAGGATGGCGATGACCGAGATCG
>CAYNOM010000980.1:0-2657 GCA_964398415.1 uncultured Polyangiales bacterium
CGAGTATGGGGTGCTCCGATCGATTTTAATACGTGGACTATGTAGGTGTGGCGTCGCGTGTGTGCACGGTGCGCTCGCGGCCGACGGCAGGTTCGGGCTGGTGCGCTGGGACGAGCGGTTCGTGCCCGACGCCGAGGACAGCGAGGGCCAGGCCACCTGCGAGGGCGCCGAACACCTGCCGATGATCGCCCTGGTGGCTGCGATCTTGGCCCGCGGCGTCCAGGACTTCGTGCGCGACGGCTCGCGGCACGACAGCATGTTGAGTCACAGCGACGTGCAACTGACGTGAGCGTCGCGCCAGCGCCCCGCCGCAGGCCACGGGCCGGCGGGCGGCCATTCGCGTCGGCTCCGACCTGGTACGCTGGGGGCGTGCGACGTCCTTCGGGTTGGCTGGCCACAATCGCGCTCACCACCGCCGTGGCCCCGATCACGGCCGGCTGCCGCAACCGGCCCAACGCGGCGCAGCGGATGATGGACGACCCGGCCCACGTGCTCGCCGCGCAGCGCTGCGGCGGCACCGGGCAGATCGTGCGGCCGCTCATCATCGAGTGGGCGGCGACGGATCGCGCTTCGCTCGAGGGTCGGCTCCGGCGCGGGCAGGTGATCGTGGTCCGCTACTCCGAGTGCGCGGTCGAGGTCATGCGCGACTGCGCGGCGCCGCAGACCGGGTACGACTACATCGGCATCACGCGCAAGAACGACCGGGTCGCGATCCGCACGACCGACGAGCTCCACGCCAACATGCCGCTGACCGCCGTCAACCTCGAGGCCAAGCTCGCCAAGGCGGGCGAGCTCAACGTCGCGATGGCGTTGGTCGGCAACTACGAGGCCCAGCGCAGCCGCTTCGACATCTCCGAGCTGCAGGGGCGGTGTGAGGGGGCGACTCACGTCATCGCCGCGGCGCAGATCGGCGCATTCCAGTTCTACACCGGGTCGGCCACGGAGATCGGGACCGCCGTCGACGTCCGGTCGGTCGCGGGTGTCGGCGCCAAGAGCACGGCGAACCACGAGGTGCTCAACGAGGACGGAGAAGCGCACGCTTGCGAGAGCTCGTCGCCGCAGGACGAAGGCCCGCCGCACGAGTGCGGTGCGCTGCTGCGGCTCGAGCTGACCGCGCTCGATGGGATGATGCCGACCTGCCAGTCGGGCAGCGGGTGGAGCGGTGGCGCCTGCGTCCCGCAGGGCGATCCGCGGGCCCGCACGGTCGTTGGCGGCGCCCCCACCGGCGACGACGCGATCGCCCGGCAAGTCTGCGAGATCCAGATCCGTTGCGGGGCCGAGGCCTCCGGCACGCTCCCGCCCGAGGGCCAAGGTCTCGAGCGGATGATGGGCGCATGCACGCGCATGACTCGGCGGTTCATCAACGACTTCACCCGGCCTGGGGTCCGCAAGTGCATCGCCGACGTCCCCGAGACCGGCTGCTCGGCGTTCGAGCGCTGCGTGCAGGGGCCCGATCCGTTTCTCGAGGGCGACGGCGAGCCGTAGCGGCCGTCCGCCCCGCTCGCTTAGCGGAGAAGCATGGCGATCGAACGCGGATTGATGGAGGTGGCCTATAGCGATATCGAATACCCGTGACGACCGAGCCCATGCCTAATATATGCTCGCGTCACGGTGTCCCTCCGGTTCGTCCTCGAAGGCTTGGTTCCTGTTCTCTTCGGACTCGCGGCGCTGTTGTTCGGCGCGCAGGCCAGGGCGTTGAGTTGCGAGCGCCCATACGCATGCCTGTGTGAGTTCTATCCGACAACAGCGTTGGTTGTTGAGGTTGTTCAGGATGACAAGGGGCCAGCGCCGCGTATTCGAGAGGTGCACGGTGAGGTGCGCGGCTACTCGCCGGGCCAACCTGTATCGCGTGATCTTTTGGTCGAAACCTACTCGAACCGAGAGCCCGAGGTCGGGGATGTTGTTCTCTTGACGCTGCATCCTCGGCCGGACCCGGACTCGGAAGGGCTGGGGTCGACGCTCGTCAATCCCGAGGGAATGGTCGAGTGCGACCACTCACCGGATCGACCTGCCATTCCCTTGAAAGACGCTATCGAGCTTGCCCTTTCAGAGGATTGCTTCGAGGAAACGCTCAACCGGTATCTACCGGACTATCGGTGCGACGCCACGATCGACGGGTGCGCAGTGGGAGCGACGGAGCGGCGAGGTTCCAGTATGCCAACAACGGGTTGGCTGGCGATCTTCCTCCTTGCATGGTCGGTGGGCCTGGGTCGTCGCGACCGGTTCAGGCGCAACACATAAGTTGGCCAAACCACTTCACGATGAGAGCGGCGTGAAGCTGTCGATGACGCGCACCTACGCCTGGGCGCCAAGCAACAAACGGGCAAGATGTCGCGCACGTTCTTCTGCCCGAGCTGCAACCAGGAGACGTCCTTTACATGGGCAACCTCGGCGCGCACAAGTCACCGCGCATCACGGAGCTCTTGGCTTCGGTCGGCGCCGAAATTGTCTACCTGCCCTTCTATTCGCCGGATCTCAGCCCCATCGAGAAGGCGTGGTCCAAAGGAAAATCGATCCTACGGAGCCTTGCAGCGCGAACGTACAATGACCTCGTCGCTGCGG
Source organism: uncultured Polyangiales bacterium (assembly GCA_964398415.1). Taxonomy (GTDB): domain Bacteria; phylum Myxococcota_A; class Polyangia; order Polyangiales; family DASUME01; genus DASUME01. Next base: position 2,563 of record CAYNOM010000980.1, read on the forward strand.
TGAAAACCGCGATGCTCGCCGTAACCACCGAGGACTCACTTGGATGGTATCGAAACGCCGGCTTCCGCGATGAATACTTATGACCGCCGCTCTAG
>CAYNOM010000981.1:0-2656 GCA_964398415.1 uncultured Polyangiales bacterium
GCAGCGGTGCGCGGCCATCGGCGGGAGCCAGCACCTGCACCGTGGGCGCTCGATCGTCGGCGCCGGTCGTCGGGCCGATCAGCACGATGCGTGCGGCGTCGCCGAGTTGCCCCGCGTTGTCGCGCGCCTCCGCGCTGACCGCAAACATGCCCTCGGGCACCTCGGACTCGAGCCAGAAGTGCTTGAAGCTGTCGTCTGTGTGCGCGGGCAGGGCCACGTTGGGGCCGACCTTGACCATGACGCTCGCTACGCCGCGGTCGTCGCTGGCCTCGCCCTCGATGCGCAGCACACCCTGGGGCACGGCATCTCCGTTGGCGGGCGTCGTGATGCGCACCGTGGGCAACGCGTCGTCGTCGCCGGGGCCATCCGGTCTGGGCGGGGTCATCGGCGCGGTGCTGGCGTCGGGTTCGACGCTTTCGAAGCCGGGGTCGTCGAGCCGAAGTTGTGCGCAGCCAGCGGCGCACAGGGCGAGCATCAAACACGAAGCGAGCCGAAGGGAGGTGCGGAGCACGGAGACCTCCAGAGGGGGACGGCGGCCATGGAAATCAGGCAGCGTCAGCGGATCGCATTATCACGAAGTGCGCGCCTTCGGATACACCGTCGTAACCCTCCGGTAACTCTCCGTGTGGCGCGGTGCGTCGTTTTTTCGTGTCGGGCGCCGGTGGAAAGGTGCTATCCCGTGCATCCACGCTCGGCTAAACCATGTGTACCGGGCAGCGTAGGTGCACGGCACCCGCAGGGAGAAGGAGACCAAAATGGGCGCGAAGTTCCTGTCTGACGAGTGGTTTGCCAAGGTGAAGGAGCTGACCGAGGAAGCCGGCGACATCGAGATCCCGCAGCCCCTCAAGGACCTGACGTTCAACATGACCGTCACCCTCGAGAACGGCACGGAGAAGCAGATTCACATGCACGCAGGCGTGTTCGGCGACGGCCACAAGGACGCCCCGGTCACGGTCAAGGTGCCGGCGGCGCTCGCCAAGCAGATCTTCATCGAGGGCGACCAGCAGGCGGGAATGCAGGCGTTCATGAGCGGTCAGATGACGGTCGAAGGCGACGTCACGCAGCTCATGGTGCTCCAGAGCGTACAGCCCAGCGACGACATGAAGGACCTCATGGCCGACATCAAGGCCGAAACGGAGTGAGCTCTGCTCCGGTCTGAGCGTGGGGCCCGCCGTGAGGCGGGCTTTCGCATTTTTGGGGCGCCCATGATCGATCTCAATGCCAAGCAGGCCTGGGCCGAAGCCCTCGGGGTTTCGCTCGCCGCCATCGAGCTGTACCTCTCGAGCGACGTCATCGATCTGCACATCGACACGTTCATCTGGCAGCGCCTGTTCGGCTATCAGCTGCGTCGCGAGCACGGCCGGGGTCCGCTTTTCGGGCACTTTTTGGGACACGCCGATCTGCCACGGGTTCGACGCGCCGAGCTTTCGGGGGCGCAGTGGGTGATCACCACCAATCCCCTGCGCACGCGGCGTGGCAAGCGCGATGCATTCTTCGAAAACCTCGACGAGCTGACGCGCACGTTGTCGCTGGACGAGGGGGTGCGCGTGGTGCGAAACCTCGCCGAGTACCGCGCGGCGCGTGAGGCGGGCTGTCACGCGGCCTTCATCGCCGTGCAGGGTGGAAACGCGCTCGAGCACGACCTCGACGACTTCGACCGCATCCCCGATGACGTGCTCTTGCGCGTCACGCTCATGCACTTCACGCGCTCGCGCATCGGGGCCCCCGCGCTGCCACGCATGCTGAGAAGCGGCGACCAGCGGCTTTCGACCTTCGGCGCCGAGTACGTGCGGCGGCTCAACGAGAAGAGGATCTTCGTCGATCTCGCCCACATCAGCCGCGAGGGCTTCTTCGGTGCGGTCGAAGCCCACGATGCGTCGCAGCCCCTGATCGTGACCCACGCCGGGTGCGACGCGGTCTATCCGCACTTTCGCAACGTCACCGACGAGCAGCTGCGCGCGGTCGCCGACACGGGAGGTGTGATCGGCGTGATGTTCCAGCGCGGCTTTCTCGGGCCTGGTCGTCCGAAAGCAGAGCGCATCGTCGATCATCTCGCGCACATCGTCGACACCGTGGGCCCCGACCATGCGGCGCTCGGCAGCGATTTCGACGGAGCCATCGTCCCGCCGCAGGATCTACCTTCGGTGCTCGAGCTCCCGCGCCTGGTGCAGCTGATGCTGGAGAGGGGCTTTGGCGAGGACGTGATCGTCAAGATCCTGGGCGAAAACTTCCTGCGCGCGCTCGGCATGCTGCGAGGCTAGCCAAGCGAGTGCCAGCGCCACGCGCTTGGCCTGATAATCCCGTCGCGTCTCGGCGACTTATACTTGCTCGCTCCGACGTCGCCGTTCCGCCCCGGGCTGCGTCTCGCAGGCCCGCACCGAAGGAAGAGTCTCCATGCCCCACAGAGCGCAGATCTTCGTCATCGTGTGCATTCTGTTTTCAGGCGCGTGTTCCGGTGAGAAGTCGGGCTCTCGCGAAGGAGCCAGCGACCCAGCTACGCGGGGCGAAGGCGAGCCCTCACCCGGGCCCGACGGGTCTCGCGGAAGCGACGCGTCGGTAGCGGACGATGAGCGCCCCCCTCAAGATGGTGGGCTTACTGATGGGCCTTCGCGGCCCCTCCCAAGCCCCGTCCGCATCATCCCGCTCGGCGATTCCC
>CAYNOM010000982.1:0-2656 GCA_964398415.1 uncultured Polyangiales bacterium
TCGCAGGTGAAGAGCTGGCTCACTGTGAGGACTCCATCCTGTGCGGGCTGAACGCTGACGCCTGCGGTTCTTTCGGTTCCGGCGGGGCCTTCGCGGCCCCTGCGCCCGAGAATTGGCTCGCCGGGCAGCAACGCTTCGTCCGCGCCGCGTGGATTGCCAAGGCCCTTGGCGGCGCTTCCTTCGAGAGCTTCCAACACTACACCTGGACCTATTCGAGCCCGCGTACCAAGCACCCCATCTATCCCTTGAATCGGGCGAAGGTCTGGGACTCGGCAAGAGGTATGGGCAATGTGCCCGCTTGGCCCCAGGGCCTCTTGCTCGTCGGCCAGGAACAACTCATCGCAGAGCGTGGCACACACAGCTCGTTGAACGGCAAGAACACGGTGTTCGGAGCCGCCTGGTACAACGGCGATTGGGCGAGCTTACCTGCGCTCGCGAATCCGGTGCTCCCCCAAGACGCACCGGCGAACACGGCCTGCACGATTCCGCCGGCGCTGACCAACGGTACGCCGTTCTATGCCTCGCTTGCCGGGGGCCAGTGGTATCGCGGTGCGCGCAAGAATCCCGCCAAGAAGAAGTCGACCCTCGAGACTTGGTGCTTCCCGCTCGGAGAACCCAGGGCCGGCGCAGGCGGTCCCGTGACGCGCACGGAGGCGTTGGGTGACTTTTGTGTCGAGACGGCGTCGCGTACGCGAACGGCGAATACGGCGATCGACGCCTTTGACGCCAACATCGGGACTGCCACCTACCGCGGATGGATCGCGCGACAGCTCGAGCGTCCATCGCTCGACAGCTCGACCCATGGCCCTCTGACCTTCGCGCAGGACCCTCCCTTGAACAGGCCCCTCCAGTGTCAGCCGGCTCAGGGAGGAGGAGCCACGGTGACGGGTCAGTTGCCACTCTTGGATCATGTGGGTTTGGCGCAGTACGGCTTTGAAGAACCCACGGATCTCCCGCGCGTGAGCGCCACCGTGCTCGCGGATGTGATCGCCATCGTCGCGGCGGCCAACGGCTCGAGCGGTGCAGGTGCGGTCGGCTGCGACCCCAATCTAAGCGTCGCGCCCACGATCAATGGTCCCGATGATTTCCCTCGCTTGCGCGGCATGCTGGACTGCGCGGCTGAGCGCGTCGAGGGTATTGCCAAGACCGCCGCAGCCGGGGGCGTTCAGACGGTGGTACCGACGCTCCGAGGGGAGATGGGGAACGCCGCGGCTCGCCTCGCGGGTTGGCTCGAATCGTACTCGGCGGCCACCGCCACAGTCACGCGGGCCCTGCGCGACATCGGCAGGGACTTCGAGGTGATCGCTGCGCAACTCGAGATCAACGAGGACGACGAGGACCTCGCCAATCTCGCGCTGACGTCGAAGATCTCCGCGTCAGCGGCAGCCTGTGCGTCCGCCGTCAGCGAGGCTAAGGGACCTAAGGGGTGGCTCGGCGGAGGGATTGGCGCGGCAGCCGCCATCTGTTCCGACTCCGTCACCCAGATCGTGTTGGCCACTCTCTCGAACGACGCGCAGCAGTCCATCTTGGGCGAAGAGCGAAAGCTCATCCTGCTCGATCTGGCGGAGCGCGTTACCCAGCGCATGGACAGCATCGCGGACGCGCGTCGTGTGCTCGGCGAAGCCCACGCCAAGGTGTCGGCACTGCTGGCGGAGATCGACAGCGTTCGCAACCAGGCAGGGCGCGAGGTCGCGAAAGCGCTGGGCCTCGAGAGCGACGAGGCGGGTCGCGTGTTCCCGGTGAGCTCTGTGCTGCGCGCCAATTACAACACCGCCAAGGTTCGCTATCAGCGAGCGCTCTGGCAGGCGAAACAGGCCGCACACCTCGCGCGCATCGCGCTCGAACAGCGCGTCGGCGTCGACCTGAACGACGTCACCGATGCACTGCCATTGGTAGAGGCGCCCTCAAGATGGGCAGACACGCTGTGTGCGACCACCGGCATCGATTACGAGCGTATCCGACAGGGGAACCTGCCCACCGCAGAGGCCACGCCACCAGATCCGAACGCCGCTGACTACAACTTCGCAGAAGCATCGCTGCCTGACGGAAAGACAGGCTTCCACTTCATCGGTGACTACGTCACCAACCTGAAGCGCGTGCGCGACTCGTGGAGCCTCGCCTATCCATTTCAGGACGGTGACGACACGGTCGTGATCTCCCTGCGTGACGACCTCGTGCAGACGGTGCAGTCCTGCGACGTCGAGGGCTGGAACCAGCTCCTGCAGACGGCAACCTGCACGGACACGCCGAGTACGAACGAGAGCATCCAGGCTGCGTGGGAGCTGACTTGCTCCACAGACGCCTGCGCTATCGCCTTTGTCGACTCGGACACTCCACTGAGCTGCTACGCGGCCGATGGGGTGACGGCTGTGAAGGATGCAGGAGAACGCTGCCCAGGCTTCGGTAAGCACCAGCTTTGGCCGAGGGCAGTGCGCCTGCACCAGACCGGGGTGGCATCACCCGATAATGGGGCAACGCCCACCGAGATCGATGAGGCCGGCAACCCCCAACCGCCCCAAAGTGGACTCGAGTACTGGTATCGAGCGGACGATTGCACGGAGAGCACGCAGCGTCCCGGCTACATCGACTCTTGTCGCAACCGAGGTGCAAATCCACCGGGGCAGGATCGGACCCTTCGCTCGTACGGGCAGAGCAC
>CAYNOM010000983.1:0-2652 GCA_964398415.1 uncultured Polyangiales bacterium
GTAGAGGTCCTCGCGGAACTCTCCTTTGCGCACCATCGCCTCGAGGTCGCGGTGCGTGGCAGCGAGCACACGTACGTCGACGTGCACCGTCTTCGCTCCGCCGACACGCTCGAAGCAGCCCTCCTGCAGCACACGCAGGAGCTTCACTTGCATGGCCGCGGGCATGTCGCCGATCTCGTCGAGCAACAGGGTACCGCGGTTGGCGAGCTCGAACTTGCCCAGGCGCTGCGCGATGGCTCCCGTGAATGCGCCCTTTTCGTGCCCAAACAGCTCGCTTTCGATCAGCTCGGACGGGATGGCGCCGCAGTTGACCTGGACGAAGGGCAGCGCGTGACGCGCCGAGCCGCTGTGAATCGCCCGCGCCGCGAGCTCCTTGCCCGTTCCATTCTCGCCGACGATCAAGACCCTGGCGTCCGTGGGGGCGATCTTGCGGATCAGCTGTCGCACCTCGTCCATGGCGCCGCTGCTGCCGACGAGCTCGGAGGTGGGACCGAGCTGCGCCCGCAGGTCGTCGTGCTCGCGCGACAATCGCGAGAAGCGCAGGGCATTGTCGATCGACAGCCGCAGGCGCTCCGCACGCGCGGGCTTTTCCAGAAAGTCGTGGGCGCCGAGCTGGGTGGCGCGCACCGCGAGGTCGATGGTGGCAGCCGCGGAGATCATGATCACCGCGCGCGTGTCACCGCGCTCACGCATGGCGCAGAGCACGTCGATGCCGCTCATGCCCGGCATGTGCACATCGAGCAGCACGAGGTCCGGCTCGTGATCCTCGAGCATGCTCAGGGCCTCGACGCCGCTCTCAGCAGCCAGGGTCTCATAGCCGGATGCACGCAGCATGCGGCAGGTCGCATCTCGCAAGTCATGATCGTCCTCGACGACCAGTATGGTTACGCCCATTCGCGATTCCCGTCCGACGGATCCCCTAAGGGGGCGCGCGTCGGCATTGCCCCCACTCCCGCATGTGCAAGCCTTGTGCCACGGCGCGGTGCGTGGATTTTGGCTGTGCGCTGCAGCGCAGAACGCGTCAGCCGAATGAGCAGAAGTGCTCATGCTCGAAAAGATCGCAACGCTGCGTTATGCAGCCGCGTTGCGGCTTGCACCAAGCTCAGATCGCGCTTCCCTTACGGGGCCACCGCGGGCGCAAGGAAGGCGGTGGCGTCCACACGCGATGGGCCGCAAGCGCAGCCTCGAGGGCCTTCGAGAGCGGCCCTTCGAGCTTGTGGGCGGCCACCGGATCGCGGCAGGCGGCAAGCCACGCCACGGCGGGCCGCTCTTCGTGGAACACCTTGGCCGGGAAGTCGAGCCCCATCAGCGACGTCGCCATCACCGCGCGCACCGCGCTGCGAATGAAACCCTCACCCCGCACGACCTGGGCCAAGCCGAACATGACGCCCGCGTGACTTCGATAGAACGACTTGATGAGCTTGCGCTCGTCGGGGCCAGGCGGCGGAGACCCAGGCGCGATGTGAAGCAACATGGCGAACGTTCCGTGCTCCGCGCGCAGGCGTGTGGCGACCTTGAAGTGGGCATTGAGCAGCGTGATCTCCGGACGGCCGCGCCACAGACTGAAGAGCACGGGCCCGGCGTAGCCGAGCAGGCCGCCCTCATTCGCGACGATGTGCAGCTCATCCATTGGGCAATTGTAGACCCGAGATCGGGCACGGATAGCCCCTCTCGCAGCAAACGCGCACGTGGTGCAACCCGCCTGACTCGAACGGATTGGGTCGTTCGAGACCCACCTCCGACGGCGCGAGACCCACGCTTCGGAGCGTCACGCGACGCCCGAACGATCGGCGTGGGGCGGAGCACACGCCCGAAAGCGGGGCCAAAGTGTTACGAACTGGCGTGATTCAAGGCTGATCCGCCTGGACTTCGCTTGTCACGGCGATCCACTCGCGCGATACCTCGGGCGTGATCGTCGTCGTCGCAGAGAAGCCCTCCGTCGCGCGGGACATCGCGCGCGTGCTCGGGGCGAGCCAGCGCCGCGATGGCTACCTCGAGGGGCAGGGCTACGCAGTCACCTGGGCCATCGGGCACCTGGTCGCGCTGTGCGCGCCAGAAGCGATGGATCCGCGCTGGAAGAGCTGGCGTCTCGACCTCTTGCCGATGATCCCCGCCCACTGGCCCCTCGCCGCCGTGGAGCAGACGCGCGACCAGCTCGCGGTGGTGACGCGCCTGTTGACGCAAGCCCAAACGCGCGAAGTGGTGTGCGCGACCGACGCCGGACGCGAGGGCGAGCTCATCTTCCGCTACATCGCCGAGCTCGCAGGCTGCGACAAACCGATCAAGCGGCTCTGGATCTCCTCGCTCACCGAGTCTGCGATCCGACGTGGCTTCGAGCAGCTCAAGCCAGCCCGCGACTACGACGCGCTCGCCGCGGCGGCTCGGGGACGCAGCCGCGCCGACTGGCTGGTCGGGATGAACCTGTCCCGGGCCTACACGCTCACCGCGCGCAGCAACGACACCCTGATCACGTCGCAGGTCAAGGCACGCTTTGTCGACAATCAGACCTTTGGTGCAAACCACGTCAAGGTGGTCACCGAAAACGGCACGGTGTTCCTGATGGGTATCGTGACGCGACGCGAAGCCGACGCTGCCACCGATGTCGCTCGCACCACTCGCGGCGTACAGAAAGTGGTTCGCGTGTTCGAGTAC
>CAYNOM010000984.1:0-1985 GCA_964398415.1 uncultured Polyangiales bacterium
GGCCTCGTCGCGGGCATCGTGAAGCTCGACGACCTGGGTCTTCACCTCGCCCAAGGGCAGGGCGCAAAGCGCAGCCTCGGCGTAGGGATTCTCAGGACGGCGCCTTACTTGATGAAGGGGCTTTCGATCGCTGGCACCGCGGCCATGTTTCTCGTCGGTGGTGGCATCATCGCCCACGGCATCCCGCCCCTGCACCACTTCGGCGAGGAGCTGGCCGCGGGCGGCGGTGTGCTGGGTGCCCTGGGCCCCACGCTCTTCAATGCCCTGGTGGGCATCGTGACGGGATTCGTGATCGTGGTGATCGTGACGCTCGCCAAGCGGCTCATGCCGTCCAAGGGAGTGGCGTAGGGCTCGGCTTGGGTGGGAGCTCCGCTGAGCCCACTCATTGGCCCGCGATCTCGAGGGCTCGTATGCTGGAAGGCGCATTCCACGCCATCGAAGGGCCGCGTCTCGTTCCGCCATGACTCTCCGCGTCGAAATCAAGCCGAGCCTGTTGTCCTGGGCATGCGAACGCTCCGGCGCGACCGCGGACGCGTTCGTCGACCGCTTTCCGAAGCTGCCGCAGTGGATCGGCGGTGAAACCCAGCCCACGCTCAAGCAGCTCGAGGCCTTTGCCAAGGCGACGCATACGCCCATCGGCTACCTGTTCCTAGCGGAGCCGCCAGAGGAGCCACTTCCCATCGCCGACATGCGCACGATGCGCAGCGAGGCTGTCACCCGACCGAGCCCAGACTTGCTCGACACCCTGTACATCTGCCAGCAGCGGCAGGAGTGGTACCAGGAGTTTGCGCGCTCTGCTGGCATTGGCCCCTGCCCCTTCGTCGGATCGGCGACGCTGCAGGGCGACCCGGTCGAGGTGGCCCAGCGCATGCGAGAAGCGCTTCGCCTCAACCTCGAAGAGCGCAGCAGGTGCAGCACCTGGACCGAGTGCCTGCGACGCTTCATCGAGCAGGCGGACGAAGCCGGTGTGCTCGTGATGGTCAACGGCGTCGTGGGCAGCAACAACAACCGCAAGCTCAACCCCGACGAGTTTCGGGGCTTCGCGCTCGCCGACAAGGTCGCGCCCTTGGTGTTTATCAACGGCGCCGACACCAAGGCCGCGCAGATGTTCACGCTGGCGCACGAGCTGGCGCACATCTGGCTGGGCGAGACGGCGCTCTCGAACGCCGCCCCCAACACGCCCGCGTCGAGAGATGTGGAAGGCTTCTGCAATCGCGTGGCCGCCGAGTTGCTGGTGCCCCTGACCGCCCTGAAGAGCGCCTGCGCTGACTACCCCGACCCCAGCGAACACGTCAACGACCTGGCGCGACGCTTTAAGGTCAGCACGCTGGTAGTCCTTCGGCGCCTCTTCGACGCGGGGTTCCTTACGCGCGAACAACTCAGCGCGCAGTACGGCGCGGAGCTGCAGCGCCTGCTAAGCATCACCAAGGGCAGCGGCGGCGACTTCTACCTCACGCAAGCAGCGCGAGTGGGCAAGCGGTTCGCCCGGGCCCTCGTGGTGAGCACTCTCGAGGGCCACACCCTGCACCGCGACGCGTTCCGCCTGTTGGGGTTTTCGAAGCTCGCCACGTTCCAGAAGCTCGGCCACAGCCTCGGGGTGGCGTGATGGCGTACCTGCTGGACGCCAACGTCTTCATCCAGGCCAAGAACCTCCACTACGGCTTCGATTTCTGCCCAGCCTTCTGGGAGTGGCTGATCGAGCAGAACACAGCCGGTCGCGTCTTCAGCATCGAGAGGGTGGGCGACGAGCTCGAGGCCGGCAACGATGAGCTCGAGATCTGGGCCAAAGAACAGGGCGAGGGCTTCTTCCTGCGTCCCGATGCTGCCATGCTGGCAGCCCTGGGGCCTGTCAGTCAGTGGATCACCGGCCAGAGCTACGAGCAAGCTGCCGTCAGTACCTTCATGCAGGTCGCCGACTACTACCTCGTCGCGCACGCGCTGGCCCACACCTTCACCATCGTCACTCACGAAATCGCGTCAGCGTC
>CAYNOM010000984.1:1995-2648 GCA_964398415.1 uncultured Polyangiales bacterium
AAGAAGATCAAGATACCCAACGTCGGCATCGGCCTGGGCGTGAAGTGCGTCACCCCGTACGAGATGCTGCGGCACGAAAAGGCGCGCTTCGTTCTCGGCAAGGCCTGATCCGGTGCGCGGGTCGCCCTGCCCCTCAGCACCCCGTGCGTCGGCGACCGAATGTACGACGACGGTCCTCGATTTGTGCTCGTGTATACTTGGGCCTGCAACGACGCTCAGCCCCGTACGCGCGCCGACTCGGCGTGGCCGTCGAGGCCTTCGGCTTCGGCGAGCAGCGCGATGGCTTCACGCGCCGCTTTCGGAATGCCTTCGCGATAGCGGATCGTGCCCATGCGCTTGAGGAAGGTGTAGGGGCTCAGGCCGCTCGTGAAGCGCGCCGTGGTGCCCGTGGGCAGGCAGTGACTCGGTCCCGCCCAATAGTCGCCTGCGGCCATGGGCGTCGCATCGCCGAGCAGCACCTCACCCGCGTGACGGATCAGCGGCAAGAGCGCATCCGGGTCTTTCACCGCCAGGCTCACGTGCTCGCAGGCGATGCGATTGGCCACCTCGGCCGCTTGCTCGATGTCGCGCACGAGCACCGCGCACGACTCGTCGCGCAGGGCGCTCTTGAGCGCGTCGCTGCGCTTGCGTGCGCCGAGCTGCTTTTGAAGCTC
>CAYNOM010000985.1:0-2346 GCA_964398415.1 uncultured Polyangiales bacterium
AGGCCGTCCACGAGATCGTCGACGTAACAGAAGCTTCGCGTCTGCGAGCCCTCGCCGTAAATGGTGATGTCTTCGCCGCGCAGGGCCTGCACGATGAAGTTGCTCACGACGCGGCCGTCTTCGACCGCCATGCGCGGGCCGTAGGTGTTGAAGATGCGCGCCACGCGGATGTCGACGCCGGCCTCGCGGTGGTGGTCGAAGCACAACGTCTCGGCGCAGCGCTTGCCCTCGTCGTAACAAGCACGGGGGCCGATGCAGCTCACGTCACCGTGGTAGCTCTCACGCTGTGGATGCACCGCCGGATCGCCGTACACCTCGCTGGTCGACGCTTGGAGAAAGCGCGCACCGATGCGGGAGGCGAGGCCAAGCCCATTCAGCGCACCCACCACGTTGGTGACGACCGTCTTGATCGGGTTGCGCTGGTAGTGGATGGGGCTCGCGGGGCACGCGAGGTTGAAGATCCAGTCGGCCTGCACCTCGTAGGGCGTCGTCACGTCGTGCAGCACGAAACGAAAATCGCTGCGGCCCATCAGGTGCTGGATGTTGTCGCGCGAGCCCGTCGACAAATCGTCCATCGCGATCACGCGGTGGCCGTGATGCAGCAGGAGATCGCAGAGGTGGGAGCCGAGAAAGCCGGCGCCGCCGGTGACGAGTGCAGTGACGGACCGCGTCATGCGCGCACCCCGATGCCTTGGTACTGAAAGCCCTGGGCAGGCAGCCCGTAGGTCGACCAGATGTTGCGACCGTCGATGAGCACGGGGGTCTTGAGCAGCGTCTTGAGGCGCGCAAAGTCGGGGCTCTGATATTCGCGCCACTCGGTGACGAGCACGAGCGCGTCGGCGCCTTGGCACGCGGCGTAGGCATCCTTCGCGAGCTCGATGCGATCGCCGTAGCTCGCGCGCACGGGCTCCATCGCTTCGGGGTCGTGGCCCGCGACGCTCGCACCATCGGCGAGCAGCGCGTCGATCAACGTGAGCGCGGGCGACTCGCGCACGTCGTCGGTGCGTGGCTTGAACGACAGACCCCACACCGCGATCTTCTTGCCGCGCAGGTCGTCGCCCAGGGCCTTGCGCAACTTGCGCACGAGCAGCCCCTTCTGACGTGTGTTCACGCGGTCGGTGGTCGAGGCGAGCTCGAGCTCGAGCCCGTACTCACGCCCTGTCTGCACGAGCGCCTTCACGTCCTTCGGAAAGCACGAGCCGCCGTAGCCGGGGCCCGCGTAGAGAAACTTGGGCCCGATGCGGCCGTCGCTGCCCACGCCGGCCCGCACGTCGTGGATGTCGGCGCCCACTTGCTCACAGAGCAGGGCGACCTCGTTCATGAAGGAGATGCGCATGGCGAGCATGGTGTTGGCGACGTACTTCGTGAGCTCGGCGCTCGGGGCGTCCATCCACACCATGCGGTCTTTGTCGAGGTTCACCGGGTGGTAGAGGCGCGACATCAGGTCGCGCGCGAACTTGTCGTCCGCATCGCAGCCCACGACGATGCGATCGGGACGCAGGAAGTCGTTGACGGCGTCGCCCTCCTTCAAGAACTCGGGGTTCGAGACGGCGTGGATGCGGTGCTTTGCGCCCTCGACCAAGCGACGGATGCGCGCGTTGGTGCCCACGGGCACCGTGCTCTTCGCCACCAGCACGCACTCGCGCGTGGCGTGCTCTTTCACGGAAAGCGCGACCGCATCGACCGCGCTCAGATCGGCGCCACCGTCGGGGCGCGACGGGGTGCCTACGGCGATGAAGATGATGTCGGCATCCGAGATCGCTTTGTCGACCGCCGAGGTGAATGAAAGGCGTCCGGCCTTGCCGTTGCGGCTCACGAGCTGATCGAGGCCCGGCTCGAAGATCGGGATCTCGCCCGCGTTCAAGCGCGCGACCTTGGCTTCGTCCACGTCTGCGCAAGTGACGTGGTTTCCGGTTTCGGCGAGACAGGCTCCGGTGACCAGCCCGACGTAGCCCGTGCCGACGACGCACACTCTCATGCTCTAACCCCCTAGGATGGTCACGGTTTAGGATGCCCCTCGCGTTGCGCAAGCACGGGCTCATCCAGCGTGGGACTTCGCTCTCCCCGGAGCTTCTGTTGCGCGACCCGCAGCGAGGCTTCACCCAAGCTGCGCACCGTGTGTGCAAGCGACGCATTCAGGCCGTGGGCGAGCAGGGGGAGAAGGGCGGCATGGCGTCCGCGAGCGCAGCCCTAATCGCGCTCAGGCCTCGAGCACCTTGGCGAGCACCACCGTGATGTTGTCGGGGCCGCCGTTCTTGTTGGCGCGCTCGATGAGGTTCTTGCACGCGGCGGAGAGATCGCTGGTCGAGGCTGCCGTGATCTCTCGAATCTCCTCGTCGCTGACCG
>CAYNOM010000985.1:2356-2634 GCA_964398415.1 uncultured Polyangiales bacterium
CAGGGAATCTCGGGGTAGGGCAGCGAGGCACGCGCGCGCGAAGGCGGTGCTCGGCTCACTCTCGAGCTCCGGCAAGGCAAACAGCGCCGCGCGCGTGAGGCCCGCGATCGCGAGGTGGTGTGCTGAAGGGCGCGGCTCGAGCCCGTGTCGCGCGATGAGCCGGGCGAAATCGGTGCGCTCCGTGCGCGTCGCAGGCGCGTGATTGCTGGCGAAGTGTCCGATCAGGTTGGCGAGCTGATCCAGAGGATGCAGCACCCGCACGGGGCGGCCGAAGATGC
>CAYNOM010000986.1:0-2634 GCA_964398415.1 uncultured Polyangiales bacterium
GCAGGTTCGGATGCGAAAGGCCCTCGAAGCGCAGCCCGTCACCACCCCGGATCACGAACTCCTCGAGCTGAGGAAGCGCGTGCAGCAGGGGCGCAACATTGCCGTGGTGGAGCCAGGAGATTTCGCTCTCCTCCTGGATGATGTCTCCGATGAAGAGACCCTTGAGCGAGGTCAGGCGCGAGCCGTGTTCGATCAGCCGCTCGTACAGCTCGGTGGGCGCGCTGTCGCAGTACTCGGAGAACCAGCCCGCGATCACCAAGGCGCGAAGCTCACCGACCTTCGGGTCCGCGAGCAGTGCGTCGAGGCGCGTCATGAACTCGGAGTCGTCGTCGTCGTACGTGACGCCGACCGAGTAGACGAGCTTGTCGAGGTCACGAAGGGCAGGCAGCTCTCTTCGTCCGCTCTCGTCGCTATCGCCAGTGGCGTCGGGGTTGAAGCTGACGACCTTGTAGTTGAGGAAGCGCTCCACGTGCTCGTGGTTGCTGATGTGCGCGGGCGGACGCCAGTTCTGCTCTGTGGCGCCCAGCTCCTGGTAGCCCTTCTTCGTCTTCTCACGGACGAGCTTCGCGACCTCAGCCGTAGCCTTCTCGGCGCTCTCCAGCGTCGTCGTCTTGCTGACACCGGCGGTGCCGATCCGCCCGTACGTCACGGTGAAGGAGGCGCCATCGAGCGTCACCTCCCAGAACTTGCTGGAGCTGCCTTCGACGAGCTCGAAACGGCGTTTGGACGCGGTCATGCGCCCGAGTTTCCGAGCGCCTCTGAGGGGTGTCAACCGGAGTTGGCGACGGTTCACCCCTGCGGTTCGTGCGGCTGCGCCGCGGCGTCAGGACAGAGTAGGCCGGCAGCGACCGGTCAGGTGCCCGGTGCGAACGTCACAGTGCCCGCATGCGTAGCGTGGCGGTCGAATCCACGGGAGTGCGCGCGACGCAGCCCGCTCATGCGCGTTCCTGGGTAGACGGTTGCTCGCGCTCGAACTCTAACAGGGCTGCACGAAGCGCTGACAACACACGCTCTCTGCGATGGCTGCCCCGAATCTTGGCAGGGAGCCGTTCGTGCCAGTCCTGCCATTCGCCCTTCTCGGGCTCGAACACAGGCGTGCGCGAGCTCGGGTGGTTCTTCGCGTCGAAGAACACCAGCGCCGCACGAAGCTGGTCAAGCGACGCAAACTCGAACGTGAACCCGGCGACGTTCACGAAGTACGCGAGCTCCGAGTCGTGCGCGTCGGACCGAAGCCGAGGGGCGCCCTTGCAGAAGTGATCAAGGTGCCGGGTTCGGTCGATCGGTACTTTCCAATGCTTGGCCATGGGCACGGCGCTCCTTCGAAGGCGGTCGTTGGCGGCCAAGCGCCGAAGCGCCGCCTGTGGTGGGTCGATCTCTGACTCTCTGTCGCAGCCCCTACGCATAGGGATGACCTCGTCCTCGCCCAGGCGCGCTCTTCATCGCCCTTCACGCAGCGGGCCGGAGAATCCAGTCATCTCCCAGCATCACGCCGCCTGCCTGTCCGCGGCAGAAGGCAGACCAACTCGAGTAGCACGCGTCATCGAGGTAGAAGATCGTGGCCTCGCTATCCGGCGGGCGCGACTCCAACACCACTCGCTGCGCCGCTTCGAGACGAGTGAGGGCTTTGCCGAGATCGTCAACGCCCTGATCGCTGTCACCCGAGGAAACACCGAGAACATCCTCTCGTCTTTGCAGCGCGACGGGTGCCCCGAGTGCGCCGAGGACTTGAGATGGGGCCGTCCACTGCACCAGACGCAGAGACTCCGCACCCGACAGCGCAGGCGAGTTCAGCAACTCGCGCGCAGCACGGACATCGATCGCGAGGTCTTCGATCTGAGCAACGCTCAGCGTGGGTACACCCTTCCTGAAGAGGTACTCAGGGGGCGCGTACTCGGCGCCCTTGTCATCGATGCTGGTGAGCTCGGCGAACGCCGGTAGCCAGAGAACCCAGTCGCCCGCTCGACGGGGCGCGACGTAGTTGCCCGGATTGCAGCCGGGAGTGCCGCAGTGACCGCAGATCTCGAGCTGCATCAACGCATCCCCCCATCCCACAACGTCCACCGCGTTGCTCACACGCGTCTCGTCAAGAAGCAGGCTCCGTTCCATCGTCAACGCTTGCGTGGTCACCGAGTACGAGGTTTCGCTTCGCATCACGCGCGTGGTCTTGGGGAACCAGAGCACCGCACCCTCTCTTGTCATCTACCGCAGACCCCACCACTTCAATGCGACTCCTCGGCCACGTATCCTGAAGCTATCCTGGACGGCCGGAGGCGTCACCCCGTCGTGCCCTCATCGCAGTTGTGCCCTCGCGAGCGCCGCGGGCAGGGCGAGGGGGTCGAGTGAGAAGAGCCACGCGATCGGTTTGTCTCCCGCGCGCGCGCCGCCTGCTGCATCAGCGAGGCTTGACGCGCTTGAAGCACGGAACTTGACGTGGCCACCGGCTCACATCGCTGCCGAAGGGGTGGGCGTTGTCCGGCACTTGCATACGGGAGACGTCGATGCCGTGCAGGCAGTCGTCGCACCACACCCAGCCCGCCCCGACGTCCGTCGCGGGATCGCCCACGAACACCGCCCAGACAGCCCGAGCCCCGCACGAGGGACACTCGAACGGGCCTGGCGAGGTACGCGCGGCAT
>CAYNOM010000987.1:0-2624 GCA_964398415.1 uncultured Polyangiales bacterium
AAACAGCAGCGGCATCTGTCAGAGCGTTGCCACCGGCGACCCCTGCCGGCGAACGGCAGACTGCGCGTCCGGGGTGTGCAAGAGCGTTGGTGTGGGATCCGGAAACTCTGGCGGGTCGAGATCCGGAAACTTTGGCGGGTTAGCCCACTGGCAGCGTAGCGGGGTCTCCGGCAGCGAGTGGGGTAGTCGCCGGAGGCCCCCTGCGTGATCGATGTGATGACCCGTACCAAGATCCATCACCTTGCCGAAGGTGGTGTTTTACAAACTGAAATTGCCGCGCGATGCGGCGTAGGACTGCGCTCAGTGCAGCGCATCGTGACCGAGCCGATACCGAGCCCGTCGGACCTGGTCCGTGACGAGCCCTTGCGGCGCCAGGGCCGGCCGCCCAAGGCGGACCCCGCGATGGTAGAGCGCATCCGGCTGTTGCTCGAGGCGGAGCCCAAGATGCCCGCCACCGAGGTGCTGCGACGCGCCCGGGAGTGGGGCTTCGAGGGCGGGCGGAGCCAAACCGCGCAGCTCGTGAAGGCGCTTCGGCCCGCGCCTCGCAAGGAGCCGGTGGTGCTCTTCGAGGGGCTGCCCGCCGAGTACGCGCAGTTCGACTTCGGCGAGTGCGAGGTGCACTTCACCGCCACGGGTAAGGAGCGCGTGCAGTTCTTCGGCGGACGGCTGAAGTTCTCGCGCTTCATGCACGTGGAGCTCGTCCCCAATCAGCAGGCCGAGACGCTGGTGCGTTCGCTGCTCGGCTGCCTGGTCGAGTTTGGCGGCTCACCCAAGGAGTGGGTGTTCGACAACCCTCGCACCGTGCGCATCTCGCCCATCGGTCAAGAGCCTGTCGTGCTCCATCGCTACCTGCGGCAAGCCGTGGCCGAGTACCGTGTGATCCCCACGCTGTGCGCGCCGCGCTCAGGAAATCAGAAGGGCAGCGTCGAGCGTCTCGTCGGCTTCTTCAAAAACAGCTTCCTGCGTGTGCGCCGCTTCCGTGACTGGGATGACCTGCGCGCACAACTCGCCCAGTGGCTGCACGAGGTCAACTACGTGCGGCCTTGCGACGCCACCGGACGCATCCCTGCAGACGCCCTCACCGAGGAGGCCGCACTGCTTGCACGAAGACCCGTGCGCTGCTCGCCCGAAGCGTGGGCCATCGAAGAAACCGCAACCGTGACCCCGATGGGAACCGTTACGTTTCGTGGCACGTCGTACTCGGCCACGGCGCGTTATCTCGGCGCGCCTGCGACGTTGCTCGTGCGCAATCAGACCCTCGACATCCACGTGGGCGGCGAGCACTGCGAACACAGACGCGCAGACCATACTGGTGAGGTCCGGCGACTACCCGCTCATCGCGAAGACGTGCTCGCCGTGCTGCACGGCAAGCGCAAGACCGCGACGTTTCGCAGGCAGTGCCTGCTCGAGCTCGGCAAGCCTGCATGGCAGTTCCTGGGACAACTCGTGCACGAGTGCCCGCACGGTCGCTGGGAGAAGCCCTGCAGCGACCTCTACGACCTGCTCACGGTCCACGGCGACGGCGCGATGCTTGATGCATTCACCCGCTGCGTGGCCCGCTCCACGTTCACTGTCGGCGCCATGCGCTCCGTGCTTCGGGAGGCCGCATGAATCCCACCGACATCGACCTCGACGCGCTGCTCAAGCGCCTGCACCTGCCCACCGTGCGACGCCTGTACGCCGACTGCGCCACCCGCGCTGCCGCAGAGGGGTGGTCGCACAGAGACTTCCTCGCGCTGCTTATCGCCGAGGAGGTGGCCCATCGCAACGACACGCGCATCCATCGCGCCGCGAGCAAGGCCCACTTTCCCTTCGTCAAGACCATCGAGAACTTCGACTTCGTCTTTCAGTCGAGTGTCAAACGCCAGAAGCTCGGCCCTTACCTCGGTCCGGAGCTCGTGTCCGAAGGGCGAAATCTCATCCTCTCGGGGCCACCGGGACGCGGCAAAACGCACCTCGCCGTGGCCATCGGCTATCGCGCCATCCAGAACGGTTTCTCTGCACGCTTCGTGAGCGCCAGCGCGCTCATCGACGAGCTCGGCGCCGCCTCGCGCGATGGCCGCTTGCGCGAAGCCACCTCTGCATGGGTCGAGCCTCACGTCTTGATCATCGATGAGGTCGGATATCTCAACCATGCCGCAGACGCCGCCAACGTCCTGTTTGGCGTCGTCGACCAGCGCTACCTCGCGCAAAAACCCATGATCTTCACCACCAACAAGAAGCTCCGTGCATGGGGCGACGTCCTGCACGACCACGACCTCGCTGAGGTGATCCTCGACCGAGTGCTTGAACGTGGACAGCACGTCACCCTCGGCGGACGCTCATACCGTACACGCCATCTCGATCCGGAAACCCTCGACGGCCTCGGCGCCACCACCGGCGTCGATCCGGAAAGCGTCCGGGAACCCGCCCAAGTGCGAGACGCCGACTGACCCTCGTGGCGCCACGCCGTCCGCGCGACTCCCCCGGCTCGTCGACGGTGGGGCGCCAGCAAGCCTTCTACCCCCTGCGCGTGGAAGTGAGCGCCAAGAGCATCCGTTACGTTTCGTTTCAATCACGCCCCGCGCGCAGCGCCTCCAAGGGGGCTGGGGACGAAGTCCCCAGGTTAAGCGCTCGCCAGAGCA
>CAYNOM010000988.1:0-2618 GCA_964398415.1 uncultured Polyangiales bacterium
CTAGAGCACCGAATGGCTTGAAACCGTAGTTATGCTGCGATCTTACGTTGGATGGTTTCGAGGTTCTGTATCGCAGCTATGCGGCGAAGGTCGAACACGTTCTTGGTCACTCCGCCGTAGCGGGCCCGCCTGCCTTGTCGCGCGGCGATATGTGCGAGGCGATGCTCGACACCGACTCGCTCACGTAGTTGTAGTCGACCAGCCTTTGAAGCGAGGCGTGCACGGAGCTTCTTCTGCAGGCGTTCGTCTTCGGCGATGCTGACTGTACGTCCCTTGCCCGAAGCGGAATGCGTGCACTTGCTTCGGAGCGGACAGGGTCCGCACACCTCAGGGTCAAACTCCACGACTTGTCCTGGCTCGAAGGCTTCGACGTGCCCAGCGGGGCAGGTGATCGTCATATCTCGCATGTTGAGATTGAAGTCCGTCTTCTTGAACAGCTCTGGACGCGTGTTGCGCACGTGCCACGGCTTGCACACGATCTCACCGCCCTCGCGTTGGACGTCCGCCACGAGTTCGCTGTTGATGTAGCCTCGATCGACGTACAGCCGAGCGATGGGAGCCCCCTGCAACTCCAGATCCTCCTTGAGCTGTGGAGTCGACTCTTCCTCGGGTCGATTTGCCGGCGTGACTGCGCACGCCAAGATGAGGTCGCTGTTGAGGTCCGTGACGATGTGCTGCTTGTAGCCATTGAACCGCTTGCTCTTGCTCTTGCGGCCGTGCCGCATCTGAGGCTCCTCGATCGAGACACGACGATCCTCGGCGACGCCTTGCTTGATCCGAACGCGGCCGTTCCCGTCCTGTTCGGTATCCTGTGCGCGAATCTGCGCGATGGCTTCGATGTAACGCTGCAGAGGGCGCTCATGCTCCAGCTGCGTGTACTCCAGCCATCGATGAAGCGAGTCCACCTGGCCCAGAAGCTCCTCAAGGGCCTGGCCGCGCTGCTCCGGGTCACTCCAGTCGCGGTCAAGCGCCGCCTTCGTACTGCCGTAGAGCGCGATCGGGATCCGTGCTTGTTCGGCGATCGCTTCCACGGGCAACTCGGTGAGTTTGGCTGCGAGCATCACGATCTTACGCGCGGCGTGACCGAGGAGGTTGATCGTGTCCTCAACTCGGCCCGCCCCTTCTAAAGGGCGTGAATCAACCGCCACGTGCAGTTCCTTGGGCAACTTCTTCCAGTCGAACGCCTTCGTCGTCTTGGCCAGCTCAACGGTGCGTTCCAGCAGGCGTCGGTCCAAGCCAGCAGCGATGAGCCGCTCGCGAAACGTCTGCAGCGCGCCCTGCGAGACCACCGGAGACTCCGCGCTCATGCAGTCGAGGACGAGCTGCCAGCGCGCGTCCATCACCGTCAGCTCGACCGCCTCGGCGTCGGAGACCCCGGTGTACGCCTGTAGCAGCACGACCATGCACAGAAGTGCGGGCGGCAGCGGCTCAGTGCCTGCGCCCGTCGCGCGGTACATGCTCTCCAGCTCCTCCTGGAAGCAGTCGTCGAAGAGCTCGCGCCGATGCACCCGCAGGAAGGCAAAGAGCTTCTTGTTCCGGACGAGGCGCTTCATCACGAACTCCTCCCTCCGGGTCATCGATGCAGTCGGGGTCCAGCGCGTCACGGTCCTCCTCGGGGAGGCGTGTGAACCTCCACGAGGCGCAGAAGACCACAGCGCGATCCTGCTGTCGATCGTCCCCTGCCAAGCGATCGAATTCCTGAGGCTTTCAAGCTGATCGGTGCTCTAGCGCCTACCGACAATCTGGACCTCACCGTCAGAGTGAGCTCGAAGAAACGATGCAACGGCTTCGAAACCATACGCCGGTATCTGGGCTCCAGGGATGGTGATGAGGCTGCCATCCCGAAGCGTTATGACAACACTCGTCTCCTCGGAGAGCCCATCCACGGTCGCCTGCTGGACTTCCGCAAGATCGACCTCCGTCCACTCGCCTCCAACGCGCCCCCAAGCAAGTCGTCCGGGCTTGCCCACTATCTGCCAAGGGGGCCGCGGAAATAGCAATCGCCACACAGTCATCGATACCGAGCCCACGCCTGCCGCATACATGATGACTCCCAACGCCGTGCTCAGGAACTCCTCCCGCGCGATCACCCACGTGGCGTAGACCAAAGTGCAGACACTCAGCACCAACACGCCAACAGTCGCTAGGGATCGATCGTCAGCGCGCACGATGACCTCCTCTTCTAGGACCGGGACGGCCATCACCTTCTCCTCTGTCGGCCCAACGAAGCGGGAGTTCAGCTGCAAGGCCCGCTTCGTCGATGTCCAAGTAGTATAGCCGCGGCCCGGGGGCTGCGTGCTACTTGCACGTGGACGCCGGGCCGCGTTCCACCTACGTGTTCTCGCAGCACTGCGGGCCTTGTCGGCTGCAACCCCTTGTTGGCCAGCACTCTTCGTGTCGCTCGGGATGCTTGCCTGCGCACCGCCCTACCGGTCACCCTGCTCGTGAGAGGAGGGGCACGAGGATCCACGCCGCAACCCAGGCGAAAGCAACGATATGTGTGAATACCCGAACCGAGGGGCGAGACGCAATCCAGCGCGAGTCTCGTGCTGCGGCTATGGCTCCCTGTGTCAGGAAGAGTTGTCGCCGAAATCGGGCGCAAGTGACGCTCGATTTTC
>CAYNOM010000989.1:0-2617 GCA_964398415.1 uncultured Polyangiales bacterium
GCGTGCTCGGGAGGCGGGTCGACCTCGGCACCGCCGGCACTTTGAAGCCTTTGGTTCGAGCCCCACGTCGAGCGAGAGCTCATCCGTGTCCTGTAACGAGTGAAGAGTCGCTCGTCGCGTTCGACCAGCCCGGAGGCATCCACCATGAGCTCCCCAAGCGAAGCCCCGAAGCCTGACGCGCCCGCGCTCGACCGTCCGAAGACGCTCGGGCGCATCGCGCTGCCCGCGGAGGCGCCTCAGCTCGTGCCTGCGCGCATGGTCAATGAGGTGCTGTACTGTGAGCGGCTGATGTACCTCGAATGGTCGCAGGGCGAGTTCGAGGACAATGCGTTCACCGTCGACGGGCGCACGGTGCACGCCAAGGTCGATGCGCGTCCGCAGCGTCGTCCGCGCAAGACGAAGAAGTTGGAACTCCCGTCAGACGAAGGCGACGACGGTGAGGCCGAGCCGGAGCCGCCGCCCTACAACGCGCGCTCGTTGTGGCTTTCGTCGGAGCGGCTCGGCGTCACGGCGAAGATCGACATCGTGGAGGAAGGCGAGGGTGGGGCGGTCGTTCCGGTCGAGTACAAGCGCGGGCCTGTGCCCGACATCGCCGAGCAAGCTTACCTTCCCGAGCGGGCGCAGGTCGCCGTCCAAGCGCTCTTGCTTCGCGATCACGGCTATCGGTGCGAGGAGGGCAGCATCTACTTCGCGGCCGATCGGCGGCGTGTGCGCGTCGCGCTCGACGAGGCGCTGCTCGCGACCACCCTCGAAGCCATCGAGCGCGCGAGGGCGCTCGCGGAGGCTGGAGAGCTTCCGCCGCCGCTCGTCGACAGCCCGAAGTGCAATGGTTGTTCTCTGGTTGGGATCTGCCTGCCCGATGAAGTCTCGTTTCTTCACGAGCACGGCCCACAGCTGGTCGAAGACGCCCCGCAGGTGGAGGAGTGCGGCGCTCCCGACTTGACGGGCCCTCTCGAACGCGATCCGTGGGGGCTCGTGGACGCCGCCACCAACGCAGAGCTGCGCCGCCTTCACCCGGCGCGGGACGACAAGCTCCCCATGTACGTGCAGGCCCAGGGAGCCTATCTCGCGCTCGACGGCGAGTGCCTCGTGGCGAAGACCAAGCAAGGGCCTGTGGAGGCGCGGCTGCCGAACACCTCTCAAGTGTGCGTGTTCGGCAACGTGCAGGTGACCACGGCCGCAGTGCGCGCTCTGCTCGAGCGGGGTATTCCGCTCGCCTATTTCACCTACGGCGGCTGGTTTGTCGGGCGCACCATCGCGCACGATTCGCGCAACGTCGAGCTGCGCATCGCGCAGCACGCAGCATGTAGAGATCCAAGCATCTGCCTCAGCGTGGCGCGGGGGCTGGTCGAGTCGAAGATTCTGAATGGCCGTACGATGCTCCGGCGAAACGCGCCCGACGCCGACGCGGTGACTCTGTTCGAGCTCAAACAACTTGCGCGCAAGGCGCGAGAGGCGGGCTCTCTCGCGTCGCTACTGGGCATCGAGGGTACGGCGGCCAGAGTGTACTTCGGCGCCTTCTCGGGCATGTTGGCGGAGGGCGCGCGTCGCGAGGGCTTCGACCTCGACGGCCGCAATCGCAGGCCTCCGAGGGATCCGATCAACGCCCTGCTTTCGTTTGCCTACTCGCTGCTCACGAAAGACGTGACGCTCGCATGTGTGGCGGCAGGGCTCGACCCGCTGCTCGGTTTCTATCATCAGCCGCGCTTCGGCCGCGCCGCACTGGCCCTCGACTTGATGGAGGAGATGCGACCGCTCATCGCCGACTCCGTCGTCATCAGCGCGCTCAACACCGGGGCGATTGGGGAGCGCGACTTCATCCGAGCTCCGGGTGCGTGTGCGCTCACCGCAGATGGCCGCAAGCGCTTCATCCTCGCCTACGAACGGCGCATGGACCATCTCGTCACCCACCCAGTGTTCGGCTACCGTATCAGCTATCGCCGGGTGCTCGAGGTGCAGGCTCGGCTGCTCGGACGTTTCGTCATGGGAGAGCTAGAAGAGCTGCCGGCCTTTCGAACGCGGTGAACCTATGCGTCAGACCTACATCGTGAGCTATGACGTCAGTCATCCGAAGCGCCTGCGTAAGGTGTTCAAGATCATGCGCGGGTATGGCGACCACCTTCAGCTCTCCGTGTTTCGCTGTGAGCTCAACGAGCGTGAGCTGGTCGAGCTAAAAGCCAAGCTACGTGAGGCGATTCACCACCAGCAAGACCAGGTGCTTTTCGTGGACGTGGGCCCGGCAGACGGACGAGCGCGGGACGCGCTGCGTGCCCTAGGACGCGCCTATACGCATCCCGAGCGTCATGCGGTCGTCGCATGATCCCCGCGTGTCTGCCCTCGCGAGCGGTCCGGTGACAGACTAGCCCCCGTACCCGCTCGCAATCCCGACATGTTCTGTGATAACCAAAGATTAGACCTTCAGCAGGAGGTGCGCGTACGCCACAGGCAAGCCGATCCATGCGAATCCAAGGACGGCGCTCGCAATACGCTGTGCAACGGCACGATATCTCGAGGTTCCCCCGGGAGCCCTCTCCGTCGCGATCACGCGGCGGCCCCATTGAAGCACGCCGGTCTCGGAGTCACTGAGTCACTGTTGAATGCTCTCCGTCGCGATCAC
>CAYNOM010000990.1:0-2603 GCA_964398415.1 uncultured Polyangiales bacterium
CAACGTCCAGTACACCTCACTCCTCGGGGGACTCGGCTCCTTGCAGCCATCTCGCCTCGCGAGTTTCCCGCAGGCTGCTAGCAGCGTGCGGCGTTTCTCGGTTTGACGGCCGAATTTGATCGGTTGCACGGATTTCTTGCCGATACTCCAGGTACAGGTGGGCCGTACCGCGCGTCTGGCATCGCGGTTCGGTCGTCGATGGAGGTGGTGTATCGGTACTGTTTGATTACGCAGCAGTACGCTCCTGTTGAGCCTGCTTCTCGAGTGCCGCGAGCCGCCGCGCGAGCAACGTTAGGTTTGTGCTTGCGGCGATCGCGTGAGCCTGGAGATTGGCCGCCTTCAAGCCCCACGCGCGTGCTCTGCGCCCGCCATGGCGAGTGAGCTGGTTGACCAGGCGCTCGTGCTCGTTGCGTCGCTTGTACGCTTCGCGGACGTCGGGGTCCTTCCAGTCTTCTCGGGCCTTGCGCAGCTCACGCTCGAATGGATGGAGCTCGATCGTCTTGGTTCGACGGTCAGCATCGAGGCACTTGATGCGGACCGGACATTCATCGCATTGGGCCCGCGTCCACTTGAACTTCATAGCGTCTGGCACGGCGACGTCCGGCCCGGCGGCGCTTCGTTGCTCCGGCGCGACCTCACCGTTGGGGCATGTGACCTGCTTCGTCTCGAAATCGATTTCGAAGTCATGCTTGGTATATCGCTCGCTCGATTGACTGATCGGCGGAGGCGGCGCGACGACACGGACACCCGCCACAAAGGCGAGGTTATGGCGCAGTTCCGCGCCGCCGTAAGCCGTGTCGGCCAACAGCACATCGAAAGCGTCCACGAGTTCCTTCGCGCGTGCGACGAGGCGAGGTGTGACGGTGGCGTCATGTTGGTTGCCCTTGGTCACGGTGAGCGAGGCGATGAGCCCGCTCACGCAGTCGCCGAGGACATGGATCTTGAACCCCGTGTAGGTTTGGCTCGCGGACTTGCGGCCGTGGCGCGCCTCGGGGTCGGTCAGGCTGGCGATCCGATCGGGAGCGACCTTGCGGGCCATGACCCAGCGCTCCTTGCCGTCCATTGTCTCCCTGTCGAGATTCTGGGTGATGACGAGCAGCAAATGCCTGGCGAGCTTGAGCATCTCCTTTCGCTTGCGCGGCGCGACCTCGGACAACTCGTCTGCATGCTCGCGCACGTAGGCGGTGGCCTTCATGACTGCGTCCGCGAGGCTATCGAGCGCTTTGGCGCGACCTTCCTTGTCGCGAATCTCGACCCCGAGCCCACCCTTGGTGCTCTTGGCCCCGATGAGCTTGCTGAGCTCCCACTCTTCGGCGACGGCGAGGACGCCTTGCGCGGTCGCTCGGGCCCACAGACCGGCCAGCTTGCGGACACCATCGCCCAGTAAACGCAGGGTGTCGATCACCTGGCCGTAGCACCACATCGGGGTGCTGTCCGTGCCCCACACCGCATCTTTGCCGCCGAGCCCGTTTTCGACGCAGAGCCTCACGACATGCTCGTTGAGGACCAGGTAGCGGGGCCTATCGGCATCCGGATGTTGGCCTTGCAGGAAGCGCTCGAACTCGCGGAGCGTCTTCTCGCTGGGCGTGGGCGCTCCGAACTGAAGCCCCATCGCGGCGCGCCAGACCGCGTCGCTCTCGGCGGTCTTGGCCGACTGCCGACGGCTCATGCCTTCGCCGACCCAGCGCAACAGCATGAGCACCATCAGCACCTGTGGAGGCCATGCATCGCGACCCTGCTGCCCCTCACCTCGCCAGCCTTTGAACAGCCAGCTCGGCAGGACCAGCGAACGATAGCGCCCGAGCAACCAGGGCAACGTACCGGGCTCGAGCGCCCCCGGCATCACGAACTCGGGATCGAAGAAAGAAGCCTGGGACAACGTACGAAGCGACATCGACAGCATCCTTGCCGCCGGGCCCGTTTCGCGTCATCATGACCTCAGCCGGGCGGCGACCTTGCGGTGACTAAGCATCCCAACAAGATCAAATCGTTACCCGGCTGTCTAGTCGTCTGGTCGGCTTCAACTCCGACCAGGCGACAACCCTTCGGAACTGATCGCGTTTCGAGTTTTCCCGCAGGCTGCTAGAAGCGCTGAATTGCGTGAATATTCGATTCCGGTCGGCAGTCAGTGACCTCCCGATGCCGTCTTTTGCCAAGACGGAGGGAGCATCCTGATGCGAGCAGTCCCCGGTACACGTTCCTGGTCGTCGTTCGCGACGCTCTTGGCGTTGAGCCTCGCCATCACCTGGGCGATGGGCGTGCGGACGCCGCGTGTGAAGGCGTTTTCGACGGGGTCCTATTCGGGGGTTGGGCGCATCGAGCTGCGGCTCGAGCCGTTGAGCCATGTGGGCGACACGTTCGAGGTGATGGCGGGCATGACGTTTGCCACCGGACTCTCGACGTTTGGGCAGGGACTCCTGGTGCGCTCCAGCTTCCGTGTCCCCAAGACCGGCGAGACGGTGACGCTGGTCATGGACTTCGACCGCTCGGGGGGACGCAAGTCCTGGACGGCCGGCGAGCCCTCCTTCACGGCTGAGCTCACCACGCTGCGCGATGGCAAGCCGCGCATCGAGGCCGTTGCCCTCGGCGGCGGCGCGACATTG
>CAYNOM010000991.1:0-1026 GCA_964398415.1 uncultured Polyangiales bacterium
CGGGGTGTGGCTGGTCGCAGCGCCGTGTGGCGAACACACCTGCGTGAACATCGACTACGTGCCGGGCGAGTCGCCGCAGCCGCGCATGGCGGAGCTATTCGTCAAGCACTCTGCCGGCGCGCGTGTGCTGTCGGTCAGTGCCGGAGAGGCGACGCGTGCCGCGTCGAAGGAGCTCATCTCGAAGCCGGTCGACGAGAGCACGACGCGCATCGTCATCTACTCGTCGGCGAACGTGAAGCAGATTGGGTCGGGCACCCTCGCGACGATCGAGGTCGAGCGAACCTCCGGCAGCGCGCGCATGGAGCTGCTGCCCGGCAAGCCCTTCTTCGCACCCGCCGACGCGATGCGTGGCCTTCGTCTCGGTGACCCCATCGATCTCTGATTCCCAGGGGCGCTCCGAAGCGCCACCCCCCTACTTCTTTCCTCGAAGGACACGCGAATGAGCACGGTTACGTCCCGCTATGGGCGCATTCTGTTGGCTGCGATTGGGCTGTCTGCCTTGCTCGCTGGGAGCGGCTTCGCGCAAGACGGCGAAGCATGCGTGATCCCGGGTGTGGGCGACGAGTGCGGCAGCGACGACGAGTGCAGAACCAACTCGGCACCGGCGACGGCCTGCGTCTTCGACTCCGCGCTCGGGCGAAACGCGTGCCAGATTCCTTGTTCCCGTACGGAGAGCGTCGTGCTCCCCAATGGGGCGACGGGGCAGCAGCTCTTCGCCGAGCCCGGCGACTGCTCTGCGGGCGAGATGTGCTTCGAGGGGGTTGCCGCGCGGGGAGGGCAGGCCTTCACGTGCCGCGCGGTGCCGTTCACCATGGATCTGAACCTGCTCGATACGTGCGTGCTGCACTGGATTCAGGGGGAGAGGCCGCCGGGCATCAAGGGTGCGCTGCCCTGCTCGAGCGTGGACGCGCTGGACGCGACATTCGCGAGGTGGTGGTCGTCGGCGACACGATCTTCGACATCGCGGCCGCGCGCGCGTGCGAGGCGACCGTGGTCGCGGTGGCGACCGGCGCCGACCCCGCCGAC
>CAYNOM010000991.1:1036-2603 GCA_964398415.1 uncultured Polyangiales bacterium
GCTCGACCGGGACAACAATCGGGACTTCAACATCCTCGATGTCGACCTCAGCGTTCGCGACTTTCTCGAGACCCCTGTGTGCGAGGCGGGAGACGACGACTGCATACACTGCGCTACGGACGCAGACTGCGGACATGGCGCGGGGACACCGAGCCCTGGGTTGTTCTGCGATCCCTTGCTCCAGCGCTGCACGCGCGAGTGCGGCAAGGTTGCCGAGCGTGCCTCCAAGAGCGAGACGACGACGTTCGAGCGCAAGTGCGGCGACCTCAGCGACATCTGCGACTACAGCCGTGGGGAGTGCGTCGAGATCGACATGGCGGCGCTGAGCTGTCAGCTCGATCAGGATTGCCCCGGCGGCGGCTACTGCAGCATGGGCCAGTGTGCCCCGCTCTGTTATCGCTCGACGGATTGCCCTGGTGCCGACTGGTACTGTGGTCGCGACAACCGGTGCGCACCCAAGCCGCTCGCGGGCGCCGCAGTCGGCACCTTCGACCCGAAGCGCTACGCGGTGCAGTTCGCCAGCGACCAGACCAGTCTCGACGCCATCGACGACGAGCGCGCGATCCCGCTCGTGATCATGGACAGGCAGACGCGACGGCCCGTGTTCGACGACAAGGCAGTGCTGTTTGGGTATCGACTCGAGGTCACCTACCAGGGTAAGCAGGACGCCAAGTGCACGCGCTTGTCCGAGCTCTCCCAGGACGACTTCTTGGACTGCACCATCCAACAGGGGGGCACGGACTCGGAGGCCTTCATTGCGCTCGAGAACCCCTTTGGCACCGTGGTGGCGCAGGGACAGCCATCGATAGGGCTCCGGCTCGACCACCGGGCCCTGGGCCTATTGAGCCCAGGACGCTATTCCGCCACCGTCACAGCGTTGTTCAGCAACGGCGGGATGGCCAGCACGACAGTGAGCGTGGTGAAGCGCTCGCTCAGCGGCGCCTACATGGGACGCGTCAGCGTGTACCTCGACGGTTCCACGGATAACCTCGTGGCGTCCCAGCCCATGGAGGTGCAACTGTTCGTGGACGAGGGCCAAACCAAGCAGTGGGACACCCTGCTCACGGAGAAGGGGTTCGAGACCGGCAAGCTGTTCAAGGACATCACCACGGGCAAGCTCGTCACGGGCAAGCTGCGGGCGAGGCCGAACAGCATCTTTGCGAACCCCGCGGCGAAGAGCATCGAGGACGACGAGGTTCCCGTGGTGGGCATCTACTCTCCGCAGCTGCGCCGCATGCGCCTCATCTCGTCCATCGACATTCCGGCGAACCTCGCCACCTGCGATCGGGACGACTGCACGAGTGCAGCGGCCCTGAGGCTTGCGAATCCCTTCCGGCGCAACGTACGTCGACTCATCGAGCTCATGGGGCCCTTCGACCCTGCGACGAGGCGCTTCGAGGGCGTCTATCGAGAGACCCTCTCCGGACTCGTCCCGGAGCGGTACGAAGAGGAGGCCGAAGGCGAGGCGAGTGAGGGGCAGAGCGAAGTCGAGAAGCCCGGTCCCAAGTCGATTACGCTCGACGGTGGGTTTCAGTTGATCCAGCGCGGGGATGACTCCACGCCGATC
>CAYNOM010000992.1:0-2601 GCA_964398415.1 uncultured Polyangiales bacterium
TGTGGACAGTTGAATCGCTGCATCGTGGACACCAGGGTCGGGCTCTCGTGAACGGAGCGAAGCGACGCATGGCATCTTGGTCGATGGTTTAGTTGCCCTTCTCCTTGCGCCTTGATGGTCCCTTGAGCTCGATCTTGTAGGCGTTGTGGACCAGGCGGTCCAGGATGGCGTCTGCGGCGGTCGCATCTCCGATCCACTCGTGCCACTTCGCGATGGGCAGCTGGCTGGTCACCACGGTGCTCGACTTGCCGTAGCGGTCCTCGAGCACTTCGAGCAGGTCGTTGCGCTGGGCCTCCTTGACGGTGCCGATGCCGAGGTCATCCAGGACGAGCACGTCGGCCTGCGCGAGGCGGCCCAGCGTGCGAGCGTAGGTGCCGTCGGCCTTCGCGAGCCCGAGCTCCTCGAAGAGCCTGGGCATGCGTCGGTAGAGCACGCGCAGGCCTCGGCGACACGCAGCCTGGCCGAGCGAGCTGGCGAGGTAGCTCTTGCCGACGCCGGTCGCGCCAGTGATGAGCACGTTGAGTCGCTCGCTGATCCACGAGCATGTCCCGAGCTGACGCACGAGCGCCTTGTCGATGCCACGCACCGCCGACGTGTCGACGTCTTCGATGCAGGCGCCTGGGATGCGGAGCTGGGCGTCCTTGAGCAGCCTTGAGAGCTTGCGATTGTGGCGAGCGAGGTACTCGACGTCGACGAGCAGACCGAAGCGCTCATCGAAAGTGAGGTCGTTCAGCTTGGGGTCTTTGTTCTGCGCTTCCCACGCCTCGGCCATCGCCGACAAGCGCAGCTTCATGAGTTTCTCGCGTGTAGGTTCATGCAGCATTTCTCATCTCGCTTTCAGTGGTAGTAGCCAGGACCTCGCACGTTCTCGTGCGCGATCCCGGAGTCCTTCGTGTCGGCGTCCGGCGCGGCGACGCCTTGCTCTCGGCCGAGGCGCAGCAGACGCTCCACGGGCTTGTAGGAGCGCGCTCCGAAGCCGAGCGCCCTCTCGCAGGCGCGCTCCGTGCGCTCGGGGCCGTACTTCTCGCCCACGCGCTGAAGACCTCGCGCCGAGCGCCAGCCCTGTTCCTGAATCGGGTTGGCGGAGACGATCCGCTCGACCATCGCCACGGCGCACGGCCCTACGGTCTTGGCCCACGCGAGCACGGACTCGAAGCACTCCGCGTGATGGCGGTGCCCAACCGGCATGTGCGAGAGGTCGGTCGTGTGCTTGTACGGCACGTCGCTGCGAACGTGCGAAGCGACGCGCTTACCGCGGAAGAACAGCTCGACCGTGTGGCGCGTGATGCGGGCCTCGACCACCTCGCTGCAGAGGTGATGAGGCGCCGAGTACAGATGCTTGAAGACCTCCACGTGGTAGTCGCGATTGACGCGCGGCTCGAGCCACTCTGAAATCTCGAAGCTGTCCTGCGGCAGCGGCTTGAGCAGCGGCTGGTCGATGCGCTCGTACAGCTCGCGTCGCGTCACGCCGCCATAGCTCTTCATGGGCCGCGCGTTGAGCTCAACGAGCAGCTCGCGGATGCGTGCGTTCAGCGTTGCGAGCGAGAAGAACGTCTCGTTGCGAAGGCGAGCGAGGATCCAGCGCTGCGCCACCTGCACGGCGACTTCGACCTTCGCCTTATCACGCGGTTTGCCAGGCCTCGCCGGCACGACGGCCGTGCCGTAGTGGCGAGCCCAGTCCGCGTACGAGCGCGTGATGCCCGGCTCGTAGCGGCACGGCGATCTGACCGCGCTGCGCAGCTGGTCGGGCACGTAGACCGTGTTGACGCCGCCGAAGAACTCCACCGCGCGAATGTGCGACCCAAGCCAGTCTTCGAGCCGCTGCGTCAGCGTCGCTTCCGCGTACGTGTAGTTCGATGCGCCCTGCACCGCGACGAACAACTCGACGTCGACGCGCTCGCCGGTGCTCGGGTCGATGATGTGTGGCTTCTTGCCCGAGTAGTCGACGAACACCTTGTCGCCCGCGTGGTGCGTCTGGCGCATGTACACGGGCTTCTTCGCGAGCCAACGGCGCAGCACGTCGCAGAACGACGTGTAGCCGTAGCCGTCGGGATGCTCGGCGAGGTACTCGAGGTGCAGCAACTCCAGCGTCACGCCCGGCCGCTGCAACTCCGTGTACATGTGCACGGGGTCGGGCTGCGGTCGCGATGCCCCCGGTCGGCTCGCGCCCGTGCCGTACAGCCGATGCTCCAGCTCCTCGTCGCTGAGCGTGCACACCTGCTCCCAGTCGAGACCCGCCTTGCGCGCGCGGCCGACCGCCTTGTCGACCACGCCCGTGCTCGCACCCACGCTTGCGGCCGTTTCCCGAACGCTCCGGCTCTGCGCCCAACGCAGACGCAGGATCTCTCGTGTCTTCCTCATCGGTAGTCGCTCCTTCGCCATCCGGGAACCCCTCCTTGGGTCCTCCGGAGATGACGACCGCGACGCCACGCGTCACCGTCTCGCCCGTGATCCGAACGCCGCCTCAGCGGCCCACGATCACGCCGTCCACGCGTCCGTTCTCGGTGTCCACGGCCCCGATCTCGCCGTCCACGACGGCGATCTCAGCGTCCACAATGCTCCGATCCCGGTGTCCACGTGGCCGATCTCGCCGTCCACGAT
>CAYNOM010000993.1:0-2599 GCA_964398415.1 uncultured Polyangiales bacterium
ATGGCGCGCAGGTCGGGAAGGGAGCGCGCGTCAGGCGCGCCGCGTCGACTCGCAAGCCGGAGCGGCGGCGCAGTGACGGGACCAGCCGTTGCGGACCCCGAGGACCTCCTAGCTCATCGCCGAGGGCGCGCTGCTGCGACAGCAGGCCATCATCGCGACGCGCAATCCGAAGTGGCGTTGGCCGATGATCTGCGTCGGTAGCGCGCTCCTGCGGTACCCGTTCTTCACCGCCGTCAGCCCGGTAAGCGCTCGGCAAGCCGCTTGAAGAGCTCTACCCCGTCGATGGTGTCGAGCAGTCCCGCGACCTGCCCATCGCCGAGCTCGATGATGTGCCAAGCACCGTCTGCGCCGCGAGCGATGTCCATGGTGAAGAAGCGACTTCGCACCTGGCGCATGATGGAAGACAACTCGTCGAAGGGCAGCTCTTCGTGGTCGTAGCGACCGTCCGCCCAGTAGCGCCCCCAGGCGAGCGGAGCCCCGTCGAGCACGAAGATGCGGTGCTCCCTGGTCAGCGGCATGCCGCTCTTCGGATGCACGCCGGCGGCCTCGAGCTCGAGGGACTTGCGCACGATCACACCTCCCGTGAGCAACGCGCCCTGGCGCTCCACGAACGTGCCGATGACGCGACGCAGGGCGGCCTCATCGGCTGCAGAGGGAACAAAGCACGCCTCGTACCACTCATGCTTTCGCGACTTCACGTAGTCCTTCACGATCACCGGGGTGCTCCCGAACACGCGGGAGCGCGCGACGACCTCGTCGATGTCGACCATTCCCTTGTCGAGCGGAACCCAGATGGTGTGGGGCGACATGCTTCGGATCACGTCGAAGGATTCGGGCAGGAGATGGCAGTGGGTGTAAGCGGCTGGGTCGTTGATGAGCTCGACCCCACGTCGCTGCAGCGTCTCGAAGAGCTGCCCGTACGCGTCGACGGTCAGCATCCAGCCTCGGTACACGGCCGCTCCGACGCCCGCGGGCACGAGGCGCACGGCACGCATGAAGTCGCCGGCGTCGAGCGCCTCCTGATCGAGCAGGTAGGTCGGAAGCCCTGCTTGCTTTGCCGCAGCGCACTGGGACGCAAAGTTGTCTTCCGTCACGCGCGGCTCGAACATCCGACTTGGGAAGATCACACTGGCTGTCATGGACAATCTCTCTGAGCCTGGGCACGACTGACCATACGCTCGAGCCATGCCGTGTAGTCGTCCTTCGTTGGCAGCTCCATGTCGACCGTGAGCTTTCGTCGCTCCGTGGTCACCGTTCGATTCGTCTTCGGGTTTGTGCCAGCCTTCTGGACGACCTCCCAGGAAGCACCGATCCCCCGCTTCTGCCACGCGGGCAGGGTGTTGAAGTTGATGCCGCTCTCGAACAGCAGCTCGTTGCGCTCGGAAACGCTGGCGCCGCTCAAGCGGTTCGTAGCCTCTCGTTCGCTCATCCCTTGTCGTCGCAGTAGCCAGTAGCAGTGCCCCGCGAGCGCGTTGCGGGTGGCATCCTCGGCACGCCAGCGGAAGTAGTCGACCACGTCGCGCGCGGTAGGTAGCTGCGAAACGCGGCAGTCGAAGCTCGCCGGGGTGCCCAGAGCGAACGTCAACGCAGCACTCGCCTCGCCGGCCAGCACAGAGCAGAGCTTGCGCAGCTTGCGCCCGAAGGAGGCCTCGTCCCGACGAAAGAGCAAAGAGATCTCGTCGCTCTGCGTGTAGCCGTAGACCGTGCCGAAGCCGCAATCCATCAGCCGCTCGAGCGTGCTGATCATGCCATCGCGAAACCGCACGTCGTAGGGAGCTTCGAAGCGGAGCACGTCCTTTGTGAGCCGAGTGAAGGAGCGCCCGTCCACGCGCGCCACCATGAACACCCCGGGTAGGACGCTCAGATCGGACGCCGTCTCGAAGGTGCGCATCCGCGCTTCCAAATCGTCAAACCTCATCTCGAAACTCCTCGACCACGAAGCCCACGTCGCTCAGACGCACAAAAAACAGGCCGTCGAATCCCTCGCTGCGCCTGGGCACCTGAAGACGGCCGTAGGTGGCGAGGACGCCCTTGTCCGGCACTCTGTCCGCCTGTGAGCGACCGCGATTGCGGGCGAGCGCAGCTTCAATGCGCGACTCGAAGTAGAAGCCCAGCACGCGAAAGGATGCGCTCTTGGCTGCGGCGATGTAGGCGGCTCGTTCCATGGCGCTGGCGTTGGTGTTGTCGACCACGAACCGTTGGCGGGTGGCGAGGCACGTGCTCAGCAGAGCACGCTCGCGCGCACGGGTCCGCACGAGGTCGAGGCTGATTCTTACGTGCGTGCGGAGGAACCGCTCCACGTAGAAGCTCGACTTGCCAGACGCCTGGATGCCTGTGAACAGAACCGCTTCCATGAGGAAAATCCAAACAAAAAGGCCGCCATCGGATCTCCGAGGCGGCCCAAGAACGCAGACAACGCGCGACCACCCCTATGAGCTCACCTCACAGGCATGTGCATGACCGAACGCGTTGAACACCAAAATCATGGTCTGGCGAGAATGCGGCCAAGCGTCAGAGTCGTCAAGCGTGCCCTCGGGGTGAGTGTGAGGGAGGTGGCGCTGATTGGGTGAGCGCTCATGGCGTGTGCACCGGGGCGAGA
>CAYNOM010000994.1:0-2599 GCA_964398415.1 uncultured Polyangiales bacterium
CGACGACCGAAGGAATATCTTCCGTGCAGACCGGCTGCGTGACTCCCGGAGCCAGGATGTGCACCTTCAGGTTATCGAAGCGGCCCTCACCGATCGGAAGGCGCGCCTGGGTGATTCGAGCCTGAAACTTCAGAATCGGCGTAGGCGGCTGAATCTGTACTTTCTGGGCGGTGGCCGAGGAGGCGAGCATCGGCAGCATCACCAGTGCGGCTCCCACTGCGGGCGACAAACGGTTTCTGAAAACTTTTCGATATCTATCGCGCATGAGAGTCCACTCCACTCGCTTGAGTCCGAAGCGTCGATTCTGAGGTGGGAAGTGAGGTGTCATGATGAACCCTCAATCCCAACCAAATGTTGTCGTTTCTTGAATTTCGAGAGTCCTGAACGTGAAGCCGGGCTCAGTAAGGGCATCGCTGTGCGCGCCGAGCTCGAGCTCGTAACAGGGCTTTCTGACGATGGCCCCGGGCACTCCCGACTCCACGTGGCAGCCGGCCGCTGTTTCGAGTGCCTTCGCGTCGCCGGAAGGCGTCTCGAGGCGCTGCCCGGCAGGCAGGCTTCTCACGTTGGGGAAGATCACCGCACTCGTGTCGTAGATGATTTCCGCCGCGGTCGCCGTGCCGGTCAAGCTCTCGATGTTGAGGTTGCAGTTGAGCAAGCCAAAGGAGACGCCCGAGAGCGACACCAGCTCGCCCGCCTGGGTGGCCGTCGGATAGAGCGCCGTCTTGGCGTTCGAGATCTCGTGCTCGGGCTTGCCGAAGTAGATCTGCTTGCGGCGCGTTGCAGCCAGCGGCGCGGAGCTGCCCTCGTAGCTGCAGATGGAGTTGTTCTTGATGGGAACAGTGTTGCTTGGACCATTAACCGTGACCGCAAGGACCGCCACCCCAGCGTTGCCAGCGGGCAGATAGTCGGTGGCCGTCTCACTGTACTTGCAGCTCGCGGGGTCCTGACCGAGGAACTTGGCGTAGTCTGCGCACGCCTTACGCACCTCGTACCCCGCGCGGCCCACCTCGTATCCGAGCTTCGAGCGGCTGCTGCCGTTCTTGCGCACGCAGGTCGCGCGGTCACCAGCGCAGAACTCTGCGTCCTCGGCGCCCAGGCCCAAGGCGCCCGGCGCGGCCTTCGCTGCCGGTGCATCGATGAGCGTGAGGCGCAGCTCGTCGATCGGATAGGGAGTCGTGAGCACGTACGGCTGCTCCGTGGCCTCCGCCTCGGTCGTGTTGTAGACGATGACTCGGCCGAGCTCGATCCAACGCTCGCCGTAGAGCCCCTTCTTGCGACCCTGGACCCTAACCTGCGGAGGGCGAAGGTAGTCGGCCGTGCCGAAGGCGATGAGCTCGATGGGGTAGTTTTGACCTCTGACGCTCGTCTCAGGCACGGGCGGATACGCGAGCGTCATTCGGTCCATGCCGCCAAACGTCATCGGAGACAGATCGGGCCAGTCCCACTCCATAGGCACGCAGCGCCCGGCGCGGCAGAACTCGAGATCGGAGCACAAGTAGCGCGATTGGTTGCCTTCGAAGGCGTAGCACTCACTCACGCAGCTTCCTTGATCGCAGGCAAAGCGCGTCTGATCCGGACAGCCTTCGACGTAAGCCACCTGGTAAGCCGTGTAGTCGTCCACCTTCGGCCGGCACTCTTCACAGGTGTCGTTGCTGCAGAAGCGGCAGGGCCCGTTGAGGCACTCCTTCTCGAAACACTGGGTGTCGGTGCTGCACTCCTGGTCGCACACGAACTGGCTATCGCCTCCGCCGAGGGAGACCGAGAGCAGCTGACAGCTACCGCCTTGCTCGCAAGCCCAGGGGTTGTCGTTCGGATTTGTCTTGTCGTCGCACAGCACCGCTTCGCAGCGGCCCTGGGTGCACGCTTCCCAGGATGCGCAGTCTGCGGTGACCTGGCACGGCCCACTCGCGACCAAAGGCTCGTCGCCAGTCTTGAGCAGGCTCCGCGCTCGTGCGTACTCCGACGCGATCACGTTGGAAGAGCGCACGTAGCTGAAGACGCGCAGATCATCCATCGCCCCGCGGAAGCCGTGGGTGAAGAGGCCCGTGGCTCGGTCGCGCCGTGCTCCGAACCAGTTGCACGAGAAGACCCGCTCGAGAGGTGTCCAGCGCATGCCCTGAATGCGGCCCGGCGCCGAAGAGACCTTGGTCGCCGAGCGCGTGTTCTCCAGGCCATTGGTCACGAGCAGCACGGGACGCGCCTGCTCGAGGACACTCAGGGCCAAGCGGCTGCCGTCAGGCGAGAACTCGGCCTCTTGTACGTGGGAGAGATTGGGTTCGGTAAGCGCGAAGACGTCAGCCCGCAGAGGGGCGGCACTAAGGAAGTTCGTCACGAACAGCTCCTGAGACACCTCCCGCCGGAACATCTGGAGATCGGTGCGCGTCAGCGTTCCACGGAAGCGCAGGGTGAGCAGATCAGAACCGGGCGCGAACCTGCGAATGTTGGTGGGGCTCGTGATCTCGACGTGTGCCAGCAGCTTGCCGCCTGGCGGATAGTAAGGTCGAGCCGCCACCGACTTGCCCAGGTTGTCCCGCGCCGCAGCTCCCGACAGCACGAATCTGCTCGTGATCGGGTCGAGCTCGGGTGTCAGCCCCGTACC
>CAYNOM010000995.1:0-2595 GCA_964398415.1 uncultured Polyangiales bacterium
TGGGCACGTCGAGCCCGCCCAGGATGTTGAGCAGCGTCGACTTGCCGCTGCCCGAGGCCCCCAGCAAGACGACGAGCTCGCCCGGATGCAGCGCGAAGTCGACCCCGCGCAGCGCGTGCACGTCGACCTCGCCCATTTTGTACACCTTGGTGACGCCGCGCGCGTCGAGCACGGGCCCCTGTGCATCGGGAACCACGAAACCTCCAGGCTGCGGAGCCTAGGCCACGGGGCAGCGCGGGCAAGCAGGTGAAGGGAGACCTGCCACATGGACATAGAGAGTACGACGGCCTGGGCGAAACGTGTGCTCGAGGTGGCGACGGATCCATCGAGGACCTCGTCGGCACGGACATGGACGAGCTCATGCCGAGGCAGCGGAGGTCGATCATGTCGCGATCCATGTTTGTGCTCGGCCTCGTATGCGGCCTGATCGGACTTTTACCCGGCGGCTGCGCGGACTACCCGGATGCTCCGAACGAGGAGTGGGACGCCTACGATGGTGGCACGCCCAAGAGCATGAGCGTCGCTCAGTGCGTCGCGGCGAACGAGAACGCCACGGCAACCTTGTCGTGCGCGAGTGGCCACGTGATAGGCGAGATCGAGCTCGCAAGCTACGGCACACCAACCGGAACCACCTGCGCGACCTACGCCACGGGGACCTGCCACGCGCAAACCTCGAAGAGCAAGGTCGAGGCCCTGTGCCTCAATCGACAAACCTGCAGCGTTGTCGCCAAAAACCCCGTCTTTGGCGACCCATGCGCCGGCAAGAAGAAGAGGCTTGCCGTGCGCTATACCTGCAAGCCGCAAGCACCGTCGGGGTCGTCGGGCTCGTGCACGCAAGTGAGCGAGCGGGGCACAGCGAGCTTGACGTGCCCGGCCGGCCAGGTGATCCGCACGATCGACTTTGCCAGCTACGGAACGCCCACGGGCTCCTGCCCGAATTTCGCCGCCGGGACCTGCCACGCGACAAGCTCGAAGAGCAAGGTCGAGGGTCTGTGTCTGAATCGGCAGGCGTGCACCTTTGCCGCGAACAACGTGACGTTTGGCGATCCCTGCGCCGGCACCCCCAAGAGGCTGGCCGTGCGATACACCTGCGGGGAGACCCAAGCCCCACAGACCACCTCGGGCCTACGCCATTCCGCCGTCTCTCCCCTCCCCGGCAACGAGCCCACGGCGTGCGAGTGGGATTGGACGGTTCGACAGCTGCACTACATGCCCGATGCCATCGTCCCTCGGAGGATGTACTTCAGCTCCTGCAAGACACAGACCGAAAATCCCGAGATGTTCGTGTCCATGAGTGTGGGGCGCGATGCCGGCCAGGGTGTACGCGACTCCACCTCGGGCGCACTCGTCCGCGCGCGCCTCAGCCCTTCGACGGGCGCACTCGTGCCCGTCACGTCGCGCCACTTTCCAGAATGCTTGGAGATGCATGGGATAGCGACGAGCTCCGACTGCACCACCGTGGCGGCCCTGTGCCGAATTCCAAGCGGCACGTCGGGCGCCGACAAGGACTCGCTCGCGACCCACCCGAGCGCGGCTTGGATGACGCAACCCCATGTCTGCGGAAACAACAACAAGAAGAACGACGAGATGTGGCTCTACGAATGGAAGAACGGCGACATCCAGAGCCCACCCAAGCGCTACATCGTGCACAAGGCCATCGGCAGCTGGGAGTACGGCAACAACTACCTGCGCTACGGCGAAAGCGACAACACCTACGCGATCGCGGTGAAGGCGACGGTCGGCAGCGGAAACTGCCACGAGGCGGACGCCTTTCTCGTGCTGAACCGCGCTGACTACTCGATGACCAACCGGGGCTGGCCGTGGGCCTGCGGCACGGGGCACACGAACTTCAACCGCCCCGCCTTCGACCCCACCACGGGGAAGTACGCGATGTTGTGCAGCACGGACTTCAACGAGGCCAAGGTCCAGGGGCTGGGCTCGCTCTACTTCCGCATGGAGAATGGTAAGGCCCAGGAGCTGCATCCTATCAACCTGGAAGGCCTCAAGAAGAAAGGTGGCGCATCGACCCTGCTGCCGCGGCCCGAGGGCGGGTTCATCGGTGTGCTCGTTGGTGTCGACGGCGAGGTCAAACCGAAGGAGTACCCATTGAACCCACCAACCTCCATCGGCATGGTCCAGTTTGCGGCCGATGGCACGATGCAGGGAGGCATCCGCTGGGTCGTCAAGAACGCGGGCGCCTACGTGGGGCACCCCCAGCTCGTGTCGCTCGGCAATGCCAAGTACTTGCTTGGTTGGGGTGTGATGAAGAAGCTCAACGATCCCAGCGACACCACGGACAAGAGCTACCGGATCCCGTGGGAATACTATGTCGTCGAGATCGACTCCACCGGCAGGAGGCTCACCGAGCCGACGCTGGTCCAGGGCGCCGGCTGGGGCGAACAGGATCAGCTGGTGTCGCTCGGCAATGGCCGCGCGGCCTGGGCCTACATCCCCGATCCGACCCTGAAGAGCGGTGCTACGCATCCATCCTGCAACGCAGACAGTCTGCAGCTCTCGGTGTACACCTCCAGGGCGCCGTGATGGCCCACGCTGCCCCTCGTCGACGTTGACGTTGACGTGATCGTTGTCGGCGAC
>CAYNOM010000996.1:0-669 GCA_964398415.1 uncultured Polyangiales bacterium
CACTGCGGCCGAAGTGCGCTTGCAGGTCTTGCGGGGATCGTTGACCGACAGCGCGCCGGAGGTGCGGCAGCAGCAGGCCACCCTGAGTGCCCTGCGGGAACAGCTGTCGCGAACCGCGCAGCCCGCCAACGACCCGAACGGCCCCGACTACATCAGTCGATACAGGGACTTCAAGTACCAGGAGGCACTGTTCGAACTCTATGCACGCCAGTTCGAACTGGCGCGGGTCGACGAGAGCCGCGAGGGTGCCCTGATTCAAGTGGTCGACGCGGCCACGGCGCCAGAACGCAGAAGCTCGCCCAAACGCGCCGTCACTGCCGTCTCGACGACTGTGCTGACGGTGTTGATCATCGGCCTCGGGTTGCTGTTGCGCCGCAGTCTCCACGCGTCCGGTCGAGGCAAGCCAGAACATGCGCGCTGAGGGGCCGGTCCGTCGAGCGAACCGTGTCCAGGCCAGCCTTGGGCAAGTCCGGGCTCGCCGACCTGGCAGGCGACAAACGAAGGTGGACATCACGTGAGCAGCACTGGCATCGAAGTCATCGGCAACGGCGAGGTTCGCATCGGTCAACGCGTCTCGCTGGCGGCAGGCATCCAGGTCATCTTCCATCGACCCGGGACGCTGGCCATTGGCGACTACTGCTTTCTGGGTCCGGGCGTGAAGTTCGTCTG
>CAYNOM010000996.1:679-2591 GCA_964398415.1 uncultured Polyangiales bacterium
GCGACGGCGGCGACGTCACCCTGGGAGACTGGACCACCCTACACGACCGCTGCCTGGTGCTCTCGGGCGCGTCCGTTTCAGTCGGCCAGCATGGCTGGTTCGGGCAGCACAGCGTGCTGGACGGCACCGGTGGGCTGACCGTAGGCAACGGCGTGCGCGTCGGCATGTACTCGCAGATCTGGTCGCACGTGGCCGCCGGTGAGCAGATCGAAGGCTGCACGCTCTTCGGCAAGCGCCCCGTGCAGATCGAAGACGAC
This sequence comes from uncultured Polyangiales bacterium, assembly GCA_964398415.1. Classification (GTDB taxonomy): domain Bacteria; phylum Myxococcota_A; class Polyangia; order Polyangiales; family DASUME01; genus DASUME01. Next base: position 937 of record CAYNOM010000996.1, read on the forward strand.
GTCTGGCTCGTCGGCTCTTGCATCGTCGCTTCCGGAATCACGATCGGCCGGCGCTCGATCGCCTTGATCGGCTCCAACATCACCAAGTCATGCCCACCGCACAGTGTGCTGGCGGGGTCGCCCGCCGCACACAAGGAGAGACTCAGTTTCTACCGGCCGATCACTGGCGACGAACAGTGGCAGATGCTGTCGGTCTGGCTGGCCGAGATCGCCGCGGACCTCTCGCTGAAACGCAGCGAAGATGCGTGTACGCAGGTGCTCACGCGGGTCCTGGGCGGTCTGACCGAAACGGTTGCCTTCGCGAGGACGGCCGAGGCCGCCGATCGCTGGGCCTGCAGCCTTCCAGAGGCAACCATCTGCTGTCTGGAGACCAAGCGCTATCGCAAACGCCTGACGCGCCTGGAGCACCAGGTGCTGAAGTCGCTGGCCGGCAACAAGGCCCGGTTCATCGCCGACGGGGCCGCGCCCTACCCGCCAGCGGAAGGCCAAGGCCACGGATGAGCACCCCGAGGATCACGGTCCCGCTGGTCAAGGTGGCGATGCCACCTCGCGAACGGCTCATGCCCGCGCTGGAGCAAGTGCTCTACGGGGGAATGATCGCCGAGGGTGAGCATGTGTACGAGTTCGAGGCGCTGTTCGCCGATCACTTTCATCTGCCCAATGCACTGGCGCTGAGCAGTGGCACGGCGGCGCTGCATGTGGCGTTCCTGATGGCGGGCATACGTCCGGGCGACGAGGTGATCACGACCTCGATGACGGCCGAACCCACGAACACGACCCTGCTGCAGGTCGGTGCCCACCCGGTGTTCGCGGATGTCGAGGCCGATACGGGCAACCTGGATCCGCAGGCCGTGCGCGCGCTGATCGGCCAGCGGACGCGCGCCATCGTCGTGGTGCACTATGCGGGCTACCCGGCGAACCTCTCGGCGCTGCGACGACTGGCCGACGAACATGGTCTCGTCCTGATCGAGGACTGTGCCCACGCCCTCGGGTCACGCTACGCCGACGAGTTCGCAACCAAGCTCCGAGAGCTGGTGCCGGGCCTGCCCCACGTCAGCTTCGTCAACAGCGGCGCTGAGGCCAGCGAAAAGGCCCTCGCCCTCTGCCACCGCCAGGCGACCTCGCCCAAGCAGCGCCGCGTGCTGGCCTTCGAGGGCAGCTTCCACGGCCGCACCCTGCTCTCGCTCCACGCCAGCCACAACCCGTCGAAGCGCACCCCCTTCGAGATCGCCGGCTACGAGGTCGAGTACGTACCCTTCCCGGTCCAGGCGAACCCCGACGCCCGCGAACCCGAGACGCCCTGGGGCTACTTCGCGGCCATTGCCAACGGCGACGTCGAGCGCGCCTTCGACATGCTCGACGACAGCGAGGGCGGTGTGGTCTTCAAGGAGATCCGCACCCTGTCCCTCGTCCACGACCAGCTCAAGAAGGGCGAGTACTTTGCCTGCATCGTCGAGCCCATGCAGAGCGAGGGCGGCGATCGTTACACCACCCCACGCTTCTTCAGGGCCCTGCGCCTGCTCACGCGCTTCCACGGCGTGCCCCTGATCTTCGACGAGGTACAGACGGGCTTCGGACTGGGTGGCTCCTTCGTGTGGCACCAGTACTTCGAGCTCTTCGACCGCGACGGAAACCCCGACGGACCTGACTGCCTC
>CAYNOM010000997.1:0-2590 GCA_964398415.1 uncultured Polyangiales bacterium
GCCGAACTTTCGACGTGGGAGCCGGATGGGGACGCCCTCGTGACTGAGATGGCGTATGCAGACTCGTTGGAGATGCGACAACATTCGAGATCACGGCTGCGTCCGCGGTTCGGCGTGCGGCCTCCCGCGCGGGGATAGCGTATCACCGTAGTCGGTCCCGCTTCTCCTCGCCCGACGCTATTGCGTGTGCGTATTACCTGGATGCTCAAGCGCGTTGCTGACACGGACGACCTGCCCATGCTGCTCGTACTCGAACGCGTTCGCTCCGCGCCATAGCCAACCGAGAGCATCACGACATCTTTCAGACTCGAAGGACCGCCCCCATAGGATGCGCACATGCGGTCGTGCGCATGCTGCGCGACCGTCGAGGCTAATGTCGCAGGTCATCGAGGGGCCGCCCGACGCCCCGTAGGCTGCACGGTGTAGCCTTCCCTCCCCGATGAAGCGCACACCTCGCCCAAGACATGAATGCGGGGTGCCCGTCCACCGCGGTGGGCCGGTACGGCAATCAACCGAGGAGTGGAGCCGATGCCTACGTGGACGAAGAAGCGTGCCTCATCCGATTCGTGGGTGAACGCGCTGTCCGCGGACCGTCCCGTGCATGCAGCGGCCGACGCGCGCGGCCATATGCGCGAGCGTCCCGTGCCTCCCCCGCCCCCGCGCGTCCGACCCCTGGCGCCCGCGGTGTACCGCGAGGTGAACGTGCACCGGATCCCGACGCCGGTCCCGATCGCGCGCAAGGAGCCGCCTCCGCGGCCCGTGGTGGCGCGGTCGCAGGGCGCTGCCGCCCTCGCGCGTCAGCCCGAGCCCAACTGGCACGAGCACTCGCAGGTCCACGCGCTCTCGCCGCACCGGATCGAGCTGCCGAGCCTCGAGCTCGAGCTCGAGGACTCTGACGAGACCACCCAGGGCCGCATCAGGCCGCTCGACCTGCACGCGGTGCGCAAGCAGCTCGGCATGACCGACCAGCCCGAAGACGTCCTGCGCGGTGCCGAGACGCCGCGGCTGTTCGTGCTTGAGGATGATCTCGTGCAGGACGGACGTGTCGGGCGCAGGCGCGCCCACGGCGCCTCGCGCTGGCTCGCGCGCGGCCTTGGCGCGATCATCGTCGTGCTGGGCATCGTGGTGGTCGACCCGGTGGACGACGCGCGACAGGCCCACCGCGTAGGTCGGGACGCGGTGCTCACCGTGCAGCTCGAGGCCGACCAAGCCGCGCGTGACTTTCGAAAGCACCCGACGACCCAGCAGGTGCTGGCCCGGGCCGAGGCCCTCCTCGACCGTGCGACCGCGCGAGCTAGGGACGAGTAGCGTAAGGCCCGCCCGCGATCTACGGCGCGACCCGAGCAGCGCAGGGGCCGCGGCGTCGCCGCCAGAGCGCAGCACGGCGGCCATCACGTTTCGGCGCAGCGCCGCGGAGACGGTGAGCACCGCGCCCGACAAGGCTCCGGCGACCCCGGCGGCGCACACGTCGGCACCCGTCAACAGCAGCCAGGGATGCGCGTCTGGGTGCGCAGCTCCCGGTATTCGAAGCGCTGGGGCTGGTGCCCGAGGCCGTAGATCTCGCCGTGGGGATGGCCCGCGAAGTGGCGCGTCGACAGGGGGGTCGAGCGCCATGTGGGCCACGCTCTTCCGCTACCCACGTGTGATTCGTGCAGGCCTTCCCATTGGAAGTGGAGCCACGGAGGGCGCGTGCAAGTCCGTTGTCACACGCCGCCTGATCCGGGAGCGTTCCACACCCCTACAAGCGCAACAACCGAGGACCGTCGTCTAGCGTCTGTCTACATGCTGCTCGTACTCGAACGCGCTCGCTCCGCGCACCGCGCCATAGCCAACCGAAAGCATCACGACATCTTTCAGACTCGAAGGACCGTCCCCACAGACCGCCCGTCTGAAAAGCATCACGAGATCTTTAGTTTCCACCGTCCCCACCACCGCTAGGACGACGCGAAGTTGCGAGCTAACCAGGGGCGCTCGAGCGAGCATGGCAAGCGATGCGGCCCCGGCCGCTACAGGTCCTCGCACCAACCGGGAGCTGGCCTCGTGATCCTGGCTCCGTATCACCCTGAACGGCCGTAGATAGCGTTACCGAACGGCGCGTTGCGCGGTACACCTCCTCCGCTTTTCTGCGACAGTTCGCTGACGCGCCACCGGTTCCCCAGGGAGGTGCGAGGAGGCATCCATGCGCGCCAAGAGCGCTCTCGTTGTTTCACGACTCCTGTTCACCTTGCTCCTGCTGGCACCGAATCTGTTGTCGAGCCCGGCACGGGCCGACAAGGTGAGTGGCCAAGCGGCACAAGTGCCCATCGGCTTTTCGAACCTGGTGTTTCGCTTCGAGGGAGGCGACGAGATCGGTGTCGCCCGCGAAGACTTCAAGGTCCACATCCTCGAGGTGTTGCGCGAGCATGGTTACAACGCCGTGGGCGCAGAGGATCTCGTCTTCGGCAAAGACAACTCCGACAAGGCCCGCTTCGTTCTCGGCGGCACCGCTCGCGAGCTCGAGTGCCACGGCAACTGGCACACGGGCAACTGTCGTATCGGCATCGAGTGGCAGCTGCTCGACCAAGCGGATGATCGCGTGGTCTATCGCGTG
>CAYNOM010000998.1:0-2589 GCA_964398415.1 uncultured Polyangiales bacterium
ACAGCGCCAAGTCGAGCGACTTCGTCTCGCCGAGGTACACCGTGAAGTAGCCGTCGGCCACGTTGACCTCCGGCACCATCTCCTCGAACAGCTTCGTGCCCGCGGTGGCCGCGTCGTAGAGCGTGAACGTGATCGACACGCGGCCGTCGACCGCCTTGCCCTGCGCGTCCGAAAGATAACCTTGGATCGGCAAGTAACCGGGCGCGCCAGCGTTCGCCTCCGAGACGCTCGCGCAAACCGCGGCGACACACGCCGTCTGAGCCCAAAGATGCGTCCAACGCTGGCTTTTTTCATGGCCTTCCTGCTCCGGGTCCGAGGACCACACGATACTTGCTGCTCGACGCCACGCCGAACGGCTGGGGCGTGCCCGCGCTCAGGCGCAGGCGATGCTTGCTCGAAGCTGTGGCGCCGCCGCCGCTCGTCTGCGAGTAGCCGGCAGGAAAGCGCTCGGGAGGCGCAAAGGGTTCGCAGACGTGGTCGTTGCATACGTCGGTGCCGCTGCAAGGCTTCGACGCGTGGCAGGCGTATTCCTCGCACATCCCAATACCGCCACAGCGATAGCGCTCGAGGTCGCCGCAATCGGCATCTGCTCGACACGCGGGCATCATCGACCCACCATCCGAGCCGCCACTCGCGGCACCGCCCTCGGCGCCTGGCCCACTCGCGCCGCCCTCGGCCGAGCCGTTATCGCCGCCGCTTTGACCCCCGTTCACGGCGCCGTCTACGCCGCTGTCTGCTGCTTGCTTGGGCTTGAAATCGATACCGCAGCCTGTGAGCGAGACTACAAGGAGCCCGCGTAGACGCAGCAGCGAGCGTTGGGGAGCATGCGAGCAAGGCTGCAGGAAGGGCCCAAGTCAGTCAAGAGCGAATCGGGGAGACCCCTCGTGACCCCGCGCTGCCGAACATACTAGGCGCTCCTACTACTCGAGCCGCCAGAGAATCCACCGTCCCTCACGCTCGAACGCCTGAAGTCGGCGCCCGTCGAGGCCGCCTGCGTTCAGCGCCGTGATGTGTCGCTCGTGCGCCGCTGGTGTCAGCACGAAACGGGTCTGAGTGGCCAAGAGGCAGCGGCGCAGGGCGCGCGCGTTGACGGGCTCTACGAACCACCCCTGGTGACGTGAGTTGTAGTACAGGGTCGGGTTGCGATCCGTGCTCACGAACCGCTCGTGCGCCGGCACGTGCTGCCTTACCAACTCGATCGGGGCACGCAGCGCCTCATGCTTGTTGAAGAAGGCAGCGTCGTTCTTGCTGCCGCTCACGTGCAGAACATCATAGGCAGTGTGCAGGAGGATCAAGAGCGCCGCAGCGATCACGATGCCGCCAAACCACCTGAGCTTCAGCAGATCGCGCACGGCCGCGCCGACCAGCAGGGCACAAGGCAACACGAGGGGTAGTTGGTAATAGTTGTGCATCAGGTTGCCGCGCAGCGATACACAGATGAACAGCACGATGCCGACGAGCCAGACCGTGGCCACGCGTACGTAGGTCCGCGACATCTGGCGCAAGCCCGCGAACGTAAGCAGGAGACCAGGCCAGGTCAGCAGATCGCGCACCACCCGGTGGCCGAGCCTGTCCCACGTAGTGGACTCGGTGATGAGCTTCGCGGTCGAGAACTTGCTGTGCCCCTCCACATTCCAGATGCCGAATGTCCACGGAAAGCCGTGGGCGTGCCAGTACCACCAGACGCTGGGCAGGATCATTCCGCCAGCGACCGCCCAGAGGCCCCGATTGAACACGGCCGCCCGAAGTCCCGTCCGCACGAGCACGAGGAACAAGGCTGGAATGCCCATGAACAGGTTGGATATCTTGATCAGCAAGAGAACCGCCCCGAACACGGATGCCGCCACGGCGTCGCGCGGCTTTCCGTGCCCGAGGTAGCGGTCCAGGTGGAGAAGCATCGCCGCGGCGAACATGAGCGCCGGACCGTCCGGCTGCGGAGTCCGCGTGAAGAACACACTCAGCGGAAAGACGCACAGCGCGAGCACGGCGCCATTGGCCTCGATCGCGTCGGCTCCCAACGAGCGTGCCAGCGCGAAGAGGTAGAAGCAGGTGCCCACGAAGAAGAGGATCCCCAGCGAGCGCAGGTAGGGAGCAGGCGGGAAGTCGAACCCCAAGATGTAGAGCGGCACAGCCGCGAGCCAGTTGTGCAACGGAAGCTCTGCCTCGACCTTACCGAACGGCTCCGACGCCAAATTGCACGGATAGCGGCTTGCGCGAGGGGCGAACGGGTTGATGCCCTCGATGAGGTAGCCGTGGGCGAAGCCCGCGCTGTCCGTCTGACGCCATGAGTGCAGATCGAGAATCAAGTCGTCTGTCACGCCCGGTAGCCGGACGAACACGCCGAGCGCAACCAAGAAGAAAAACAAGAGCTGCGCACTCGCGATCTTTCCCATGCATTGCCTGTTCAATGGGGCCGACGACCCGCCATGTGGCGCAGGAGCCATGTACCTGCCGGCATCCCGGCGAGCAAGGCTGTCACCGGCCCATGGGACACTTTCGGGTCGTGGGGCGGCCCCGGACTTCGGGGAGGCGGAGACTCGCCCTGCAGCAGATCACGACGCGCTCTGGCTTCGAGCCGACCTCTCGCTG
>CAYNOM010000999.1:0-1810 GCA_964398415.1 uncultured Polyangiales bacterium
CCAGCGTCGACGTAGCCGTCTCCCCAGTAAGGCGAGGTGCACTCGTTGCGGCAGCCGTCGGCATCGTTTTCGTTGCCGTCGTCGCAGTGCTCTCCTGCGTCGACATAGCCGTCTCCGCAGTAAGGCGAAGTGCAGTCGTTGCGGCAGCCATCCGAGTCGTCGCGGTTGCCATCATCACATGCCTCGCCCGGGTTGACCTGGCCATCGCCGCAGGTGGGCTTGGTGCAGTCGTTGCGGCAGCCGTCGGCATCGTAGTCGTTGCCATCGTCGCAGGCTTCGCCCGCGTCGACGTAGCCGTCGCCACAGTGCGGCAGGCTGCAGTCATTGCGGCAGCTGTCTTCGTTTTCGCGGTTTCCGTCGTCGCACTCTTCGCCATCTTTGACATAGCCGTCGCCGCAGAAGGGCTTGGTGCAGTCGCGTCGACAGTCGTCGCTGTTGTCTTCATTGCCGTCATCGCACATCTCACCGGGATCGACCGTCCCGTCACCACAGTAAGGTTTGGTGCAGTCGTTGCGACAACTGTCTGTGTTGTCCTGGTTGCCGTCGTCACATACCTCGCCCGTGCTTACCAGGCCGTCACCGCAGAAGGGCTTGGTGCAGTCATTGCGGCAGCTGTCGGCATCGTAGTCGTTGCCATCGTCGCAGGCCTCGCCTTCGTCGACGTAGCCATCGCCACAGTGGGGCAGGCTGCAGTCGTTGCGGCAGCTGTCTTCGTTTTCGCGATTTCCGTCATCGCACTCTTCGCCATCTTTGACATAGCCGTCACCGCAGAAGGGCTTGGTGCAGTCGCGTCGACAGTCGTCGCTGTTATCCTCGTTGCCGTCATCGCACATCTCACCGGGCTCGACCGTCCCGTTGCCGCAATGGGCCCCCTGGTCGCACTGAACCTGCGCCAGCTCAAAGGCCTCGAGATCCGTCGTGCCCTCTCCCAGGTCCGCGGTTGCGATGACCCGCGCGAGAGGCGCTGGCGCACTGGAGCCCGCGCAGATCTCGTCACCGCTGAGCTCATAGGCCACGACCCTGCGCTCGGCCGGTTGCAGCGTGCCAACATCCAGGGAGACCTTGCGTGTCTCGTCCACCACCTTGACGTCCTGGAGCGCCGTATCGCCGCAGTTCGATACGCTCAGGCGATAGCTCGCGGTCGCATCTCCCCGGATCACCGGCGCGCCCTCTTGGCCGTTGGCCGTCTGAAAGGGCGATCCGTCGACACTGACCGACCTATCAATCTGGACGCAATGCTCCGGTGCGGCGTCGGGCGCGCACGCTGAGGCCGAGAGGCAGGAGAGAGTGAGCAAACGAATTAATGCGGCGCACGCTGGCTTTTGGGCCGTGCGCAACGGGAAGGACATGGGGGGGCTCCGTCAGGCAGGGGCAACGTCGGATCGGATCCAGCCAGGCGCCGACCCACAGTTGCATCACAAACGCCTACTGTCGGCGCCATCCCACATCCTTCAGCAATCCATAGTCTTTCTGCGCCCGCCGGGAAGAAATCGGCACAAGGCTTCTTCGCGGCCTCGAGCGCGCGCCATCAGCGGCAGATGCCGGTGGTGGCGCCAAAGTCTTCGCGCGTCGCGCCCGAGAATGCCGTGCAGCTGCCCTCGCCGCATGGATGGTCGTCGTCGCAGAGCGAACGGCACTGGTTGCCGGTCGCATCGGTGGCACACACCGCACCGGCGACGCAGTCCTCGTTGAAGTCGCATACTTCCCCGAGCGCCTTGCTGCCGAGAGCCGTGCAGGCAGTGCCCCACGTGACGGTGCCGCTCGTCAGCGAGCCGGCCAAGATCGTCAAGGGCAGCGACCCACTCGACCC
>CAYNOM010000999.1:1820-2587 GCA_964398415.1 uncultured Polyangiales bacterium
TGTTGTATCGGTCGCCCAGAGCGAGCAGCGCGCGACACACAAGCCCGCAGCGGGGGCCCCATTGCCGTTGCGGCAAAGTTGCTCCGCCGGGCACTGTTCGCTGTCAGTGCAAAGCCGCTGACAGCGGCGTTGGCTCGGGTCTGACCCGCCCCAAGCAGAACAAAAGAGCCCCTTCTGACAGTCATCTCGACCCACACCGAGCGCATCGTCCGACGCACGGGTGCAAGGCTCGCCCTGGCCCTTCGCCCCCTCGGCGGGAATGCAGCCGGTTGCGAATGCGTCTTGCCCTTCGACGCCGAGCAAGGTGCAGCGTAGGTCGGGATCTTGGCAGTCTTGCGCCACGGGGTCGCAGCACGGATCTTGTACGTCCTCACGCACGGCCGGAACGGCTTGGGCGGTGCAGGAGATGGACACCGCTTCTGCGGAGCAGATCACGTCGAGCCCCTCACCGGAGCTCGACGGCTCGGCCCGACAGACCTGCGCAATCGGCATGTCCGTGCGGGCTTCGATCCTGCCGTCCCTAACCGTGCCGACGTAGAGTTGCCCCCCAGATGTCGTCAGCGACACGTCGCAGCCCGATTGCTTGACGCACAGCAGTGGTGGGAAGTAGTAGTCGGCACTCGAGCACGACCCACTCGCGACGTAGACGCCTCCGACGGCCCCGCAGGTGGGACCACCGTCTTGTCCGGCGCCGCCGTCCTGGGCTCCTTGTTGCGCCTCGGCATCGGACTTTGCATCGGACTCGTTCGAGTTGCCGCAAGCGACCA
>CAYNOM010001000.1:0-2584 GCA_964398415.1 uncultured Polyangiales bacterium
GAAACGAGAGGCCAAACGCCGGCCCCACGTTGAGCTGCGCGACGTTTGGATGCAGGAGCATGTAGACCCCGAGCTCCACGGCATGACTCGGTCCCAACTTCAGGCCGAACGCGAGCGGCACATGGCCTCGCACGCCGCGAATGTTCTCGTCGCTCCAGCCGGTCTGGGTGACGAACTGTCCCAAGGACAACCCCACTCCGGTCTCGAGAAATGGCGCGATCCACGGGATGGGCGCGGTCACTCGTACGCGACCGCCCAAGTAACCGATGCGCGTCGAGACCTCGCAGTTGCGAATATCGCAGTCTTCCTCGTCGGTGGTGACGTACTGCATCCCCACAGCCCCACCGAGGCCAAACCAACTCACGCCCCACACTTGCCGAGGCTCCCAGCTGTATCGGGCTTCGAGCATGAGCCCGGTTCCGCCTGGAATGGTCTCCTCGTCAGGATCGGCGTTGAGGTCGGAGGTAACGGCCAGACCTAACAAGCCGCCGACGTGATGAGGCGAGCGCCGGGCGGGCGCCTCAGCATCCGCTTCGCCGACGGGTTCATGGGCCAAAGCACGCGGAGCGACGCTCACGGTGAAGAGCAAGGCGAGGATGGATGGTCTGAGGAAGGATGACATGTACTGCACTCGTGGGGAGGCTTGTATGTTCTCTGATGCCGCGCTCGCGCTCGTTCACATCGGAAGGCATATGGCGCCGACCGCCGCACCGCTTCTGTCCTGCAGCACGAAGGTGGAGGTCGGGCAGAGTTTGGCGCAAGCCTGGTCGGCGGACTCATCTCCGGGGTCGCAGTACGGCTTGCACACATACTCGTCTGGTGCCGATTTGCCCGCTACACAATCGAGTCCAGGAGCACATGCCCACTGGGCGTCGCAGGGCTCGCTCTCTCGCGCGGCGCCCGTTCGAACGCAGTAGCTTGGCGCGTCGAGGTAACACGAAAGGCCCGACGGACAGTCTTGCGCCAGCGCGTCGCACGTGTAGGGCGCACGTGCCGGTGGGAGCGGGTTCTTGCTTCCTCGCCGCGAGCCGAGTGCTGTCTCCATCTGTGCTCGTCCCCCGGTAAGCGAGCTGAACGATGGCAGTCCGGGCACGGTCTCGCGTCCACCAAAGATTGCCGCCCAGCGCGAGATCTCGTCGAGCAGCGCATCTGGCGCCGGTTCCTTGGAGATCACGACAAATGCGGCTTTGTAGGTTCGCGACGACACGTCGAGCAGCGGCACCTCGCCGTGCCTCGCAATGATGTCCGTAAGCTTCACCTGCCGAATGCCGTTCGCCTCAACCTGCACCTTTCGCGTTGTCGGGTCGAAGCTGTCGCGTACCAGCTGCGCTTGGTCGAGAACGGGAAACGTCGCGGGCGTCTCGCTCTTGGATAGGAGCCCCATGAGATAGAGCTCCAGATCTCCGTAGAGGTCCAAGCTGGAGTTGTCGTTCAGACCGAAGGCGTCCACGACGTAGCGGGTGCGTCCGCTCGGGAGGGCGTCACAGTTCGGCGGCAAGGCCTGCACAGGCGTCGCGCAACGCAGGCTCGCAGGGTCGAACCCACCCAACTGCCCATTCACACCCGCAAATCCCCAGTGGGGCCCGAAGCTCCCCTCGAGTCCGGAGCCGAACCCCATGCTCGGATCGAGATTGGCCGCCCAATGGTGCGCGGTCTCGTGCCCGAGCGGTGGAAAGATGCCGCTCCGGTATTGCACCCCGATGACTGCGCGCGTCCGGCCTGTGGTCTGATACTCGCTGGCAGCGAGATAGATGTCGTTGCCAGTGCCGGGCTGTGCGGCCCGAGTGACCGCCTCGTACTTTGCCACGATTCCCGAGGTCGGAATAGGGTGGTCCGTGAAGAAGTACAGGAAGTCGTAATTCTCAAGATAGCTGGCAAGGAACCGGTTCACCGTCTTCGCCAGACCATGACGCTTCGTCGGGAACTGCAGAGACGTGTCCGTGAGATACGCCTCAAGCTCGTCCGCTGCCTCGGCATCAACCAGGTTCACGACGCCGTTGTGCTCTCGGCTGCCGGCCGGAAGTGCGACAGGTGTTCCCTGCTGCACCTGGTCGGGCATGCCTGGCCTGTCATCGCTCTGTGAGCCACCTGGCCCGTGCGGGCCTGCGTCGCTTACCTCCGAGCCGTGGTCGTCGGCGCGCGGCGCATCCACGGAGGGCATCGCATCACCGTCTCCGCACCCAGCACCGAGCGCTGCCAGGGTGATAGCCATCAATCTGTTCTTCATTGGAACCTCAAGAATAGAGCGGAGGGGCATAGCGGGGCGGACGAGCAAGTAGGCGGGTGCCGGTTGCGTGCTGCCCGGGGGTAGGGCTGAGCGCAGAGTCCATCGCTACCGGGCGGGGTGCCGAGGCCGAGCACGACACACGCCGCAGCATGTAGAGGCCGGAATTTGCACTGAAGGGGGGATCGGCGGCAAGCATAGCCCCCTCTGTCGACGATGCAACGACGTCTGGGGGTGAGGACAAACCGGCATCATTCGCCGCGTAGCGTATCGCTCGCCTGAACTGCCCAAGGTGAGGCCTTACCGTGTCAGTAACGGGTGTCCACTGGTGGAAACCATGGTCCCGAGGGCCCTGATCGT
>CAYNOM010001001.1:0-2584 GCA_964398415.1 uncultured Polyangiales bacterium
GAGACGATCGCGTCGGTGCCCGACATCATCAAGATGGGCGGCGAGAGCTGGTCGAAGCTGAGTCGGCTGCCCGGCGACGGCGGAACCCGCCTCTACGGCGTGAGCGGCCACGTCAGAACCCCCGGTGTGTTCGAGGCGCCCGTGGGCCTCACGCTGCGCGAGCTGATCTACGACTTCGGTGGCGGCATGCTGCACGCAGATCGCCCGCTCAAGGCCGTGATCCCCGGGGGCTCGTCCACGCCGGTGCTGCGCCCCGACGACTTGGTCGACGCGCCCGACGAGAAGCACCCGCTGCACGCCTGGCACGGCAAGAGTCACATCGACGTGCCCATGGGCGTCGACACCATGCGCGGTCTCGGCACGATGCTCGGCACCTGCTGCGCCATCGTCATGGATAGCTCGGTGAACATGGTCGACGCGGCCCGCAACCTCATGCGCTTCTACGCGCACGAGTCCTGCGGTCAGTGCACGCCCTGCCGCGAAGGCACGGGCTGGCTTGCCGACACGCTGAAGCAGGTGTGCTTGGGGCGAGGGCGGGTCGAGGACATCGACCTCCTCGTCGACATCTCCAACAACATGATGGGCAACACCATCTGCGCCCTGGCGGACGGCACGGCGATGCCCATGCTCGCGCTGGTGCGCAAGTTCCGCGACGAGTTCATCACCGTGGCGAAGAACGGTGGCATCGGTAGCCAACGCCTCGACGACAGCGTCAAGGCGATCCTCGCGGGGAGGGCAGCGTGAGCTCGATAGGCAACGTCTTCTTCTCCCTGTGCGCCGCGATCGCGGTGCTGAGCGCGTTCGGGACGATCGCCTCGCGCACGCCGATTCGCGCGGCGATGTCGCTGCTCGCGCACATCCTGTCGTTGGCGGGCCTGTACCTCACCCTGCACGCACACCTCCTGGCGGCGATGCAGCTCATCGTCTACGCGGGCGCCGTCGTGGTGCTGTTCGTGTTCGTGATCATGCTGATCGGCCCCTCGGAAGAGCCTCGCATCCCCGGTCTCACGGGGGCAGCGCCGCGGGTGCTATCCATCTTCATGATGGCGGCCGTGGCCCTGAGCCTCGCGAGCGCGGTGGGCGGCTACGATCCACAGGCCCCCGAGATCCAGGGCTGCCCGCCTGGCGTCGTCGAGTGTGGCGCCTTCGGCGGCGTGCGCGGCATGGCCGCGGTGCTCTACCGCGACGCGGTGGTGCCATTCGAGTTGATCTCGATCCTGCTGCTCGTCGCGATCCTCGGCGCCATCGCCGTGGCCCGCGGCCGCACGGTCAAGGAGGCCCTCAAGGCCAAGGCCGATCGCGCGCGTGTGGAGGCCGAAGATGCTGCCCAGCGTGCCTACGAACAAAAGCTCTCTTCCGAAGTCTCGGCCCATGGCGGCCACTGAGCGAGGTAAGTGGACGTGATAGGGCTCGGTCATTACCTGGCGCTCAGCGCCTTACTCTTCGGTGTCGGAGCCATCGGCTTTCTGACGCGCCGCAACGTCTTGATTCAGCTCATGTCGATCGAGCTGATGCTCAACTCGGTCAACCTGACCTTCATCGCCTTCAATCGCTTCCTGCCGCAAAACCACACGGGGCAGCTCTTTGCGTTCTTCGTGATCGCAGTGGCTGCCGCCGAGGCGGCGGTGGGTCTTGCGATCGTCATCAGTCTCTATCGCCTCAGAAAGTCCGTGCACACGGATGAGGCCAACCTTCTGAAGCACTAGGACCGCGGCTCATGGAACTCAACGAGCTCGTGCTCTTGTGGATCGTCCTATTTCCCCTGATCGGGGCGGCGATCAACGGTATTGCAGGTTGTTTCCTCAAGACAGAGCGCAAGCTCGTGCACACCGTAGCGGTGGGCGCGGTCGGGCTCTCGTTCTTGCTCGCGCTCTACTCCTTCATCTCGCTCGTGGACATCCACGGCGAAAACGGGCAGGGAGCCATCACCTACCAGGTGTACGAGTGGTTCTCCGTTCAGGTGAACGGCGGAAACATGACCGTGCCCATCAACGTGCGCCTGACGATGGACGCGTTGAGCGGGATGATGACGGTGATGATCACGGGCATCGGCCTGTTGATTCACATCTACAGCACCGGTTACATGAGCGAGGAGCCGAGCTACGCGCGCTTCTTTGCCTACCTCAACCTGTTCATGGCGTCGATGCTGGTGCTCGTGCTCGCGAGCAATCTGCCTCTCATGTTCGTGGGCTGGGAGGGCGTGGGCCTGTGCTCCTACCTGTTGATCGGCTTCTGGTTCGAGAATCCCGCCTACGCGGCCGCCGGCAAGAAGGCGTTCATCGTCAACCGCATCGGTGACTTTGGCGTGCTGATGGGCATGTTCTTGCTCCTCGGCAGCACGGGCTCCTTCGAGTTCACCGAGATCAACGCGCGCGCGGCAAGCCTGGGCACCACGGCCGTCGATTTGGGCGGAGGTCCGCTCGGCATCAGCGTGGCGACGCTCGCTGCGCTGTTCCTGTTTCTCGGTTGCACCGGCAAGAGCGCCCAGCTGCCGCTGTATGTCTGGCTGCCGGACGCCATGGCAGGCCCCACGCCTGTCTCCGCGCTGATCCACGCCGCCACCATGGTCACCTCCGGCGTCTAT
>CAYNOM010001002.1:0-2583 GCA_964398415.1 uncultured Polyangiales bacterium
CACAACCGATCGATTTGATCCAGAAATCAGCGCCTATGAAGACACTGCCTAGCGACCGAACTCGGTGTTTCGCGGATTGCCTTCGATTTCGCCAAGCTGCCGCAGAAATCGATAGGTGTAGATGCCCGTGTCGTTGTCCGGCCAGGTGAGCTTGAGCCCGTAGGCACCCACTTCTTCGATGTCGAGCAGCTCGCTGTTGCCCCCCTCGATGTAACGCAGGGGGCCCTGGTGCCCTTGCCAGAGCGCAGAGGGGCAGAAGCCGCGCAAGACCTCGGTTTCGTAGTGGGTGACTTTGCCGTCGGCCCACTCGATCTCGACGTGCTTCGACCCACGAGGGGCGCGCAGCTCGACCGCGATGTAGCGTGGATCGTCCGTCACTTCTGGTACTCCTCGAGCGAGCCGACGAAGGCGTCGAAGGTCATCTCGCCTAGCTCGCCCTTGTCACGGGAGCGCACGTTGACCGTGCGGTTTTCCTGCTCCTTCTCACCGACGACGATGGCGTAGGGCAGCTTTTGCAGACTCGCTTCGCGGATCTTGTAGCCCACGCGGTCGTCGCTCACGTTCACCGTGCTTCGCATGCCGAGGTCGAGCAGCTTGTTGTTGATCTCGCGCGCGTAGTCGACGAACTTCTCGCTGATCGGGATCACCACCACTTGCACGGGCGAAAGCCACAGGGGGAACGCGCCCGCATAGTTTTCGATGATGATGCCGAGGAAGCGCTCGATGCTTCCAAACCCGGCGCGGTGGATCATCACCGGCGTGTGGCGCTGACCGTCCGCGCCCACGTAGGTGAGGCCGAAGCGCTCGGGCATGGAGAAGTCGAGCTGGATCGTGCCGCACTGCCACGAACGCTTGAGCACGTCACGGATGTGGAAGTCGATCTTCGGACCGTAGAACGCGCCATCGCCGGGGTTGAGCTGGTACTCGACCCCCTTTGCGTCGAGCGCACGCTTGAGCGCGCCCTCCGCCTTCTCCCACATCTCGTCCGAGCCGATGCTCTTTGCCGGACGCGTGCTGAGCTCGAGGCGCACGTCGTTCAGGTCGAACGCGCTGTAGAGCTCGTTGAAGAAGTCGATCAACATCGAGATCTCGCTCTCGATCTGCTCGGGCGTGCAGAAGTGGTGCGCGTCGTCCTGCGTGAAGGCCTGCACGCGGAACAAGCCGTGGCGCACACCGGAGAGCTCTCGCCGATGCACGAGCCCCATCTCCGCGAGCCGCAGCGGGAACTGGTTGTGCGAGTGCAGACGCGTGCGATACACGATGCAGTGGCCCGGACAGTTCATGGGCTTCACGGCCATGGGCCGCTCTTCGATCACGTTGTCGCGAATCTGGTCGGGTTGGGTCGGCTCACGCAGCTTGAGCTTCGTGAAGAACATGTTTTCGAGGTAGTTGTCGTAGTGGCCGGACGTGTGCCACAGCTCCTCGCTCATCACGAGGGGCGTCTTGACCTCGGTGTAACCGCGACGACGCAGAAGGCCGCGCATGTACTGCTGCAGCAGGTTGAACAGCGTCGCGCCCTTCTCGTGGAAGAACGGAAAGCCCGGCGCTTCCTCGTGGAAGCTGAACAAATCGAGCTTCTCGCCAAGCACGCGGTGGTCGCGCTTCTTGGCCTCCTCGAGCATGTGCAGGTAGTCCTTGAGCTCCTGCTTGTCGAAGAAGGCCGTGCCGTAGACGCGCGTGAGCTGCTCGCGGCTTGCGTCTGCGCGCCAGTAGGAGCCGCCCGTCTTCGTGAGCTTGACGTGCTTGAGCAAGCCCGTGTGCGGCACGTGCGGCCCGCGGCACAGATCGATGAAGTCGCCGTGCTTGTAGAACGTGAGCTCGTCGCCGCGCGACTTGATCTCGCTGACGATCTCCTGCTTGAACTTGTTGTGCCCACGCCCGTTGTCACTGTCGATGGCCTGGTAGCGCGCGAAGTGCTCGTTCGCCTCGTCGTAGGTCGACACGCAGCGCACGAAGGGCGAGGCCGCATCGGCGATGCGTGCCATCTCGCTCTCGATCTTCGGAAAGTCGTCGGGCGTGATCTTCCCCTCGGGCAGGTAGATGTCGTAGTAGAAGCCGTCTTCGACCACGGGCCCAATCGTGAGCTGCGCCTTCGGGAACACCCGCAGAATCGCGTCGGCCATCATGTGCGCCGCAGAATGGCGCAGCACCTCGAGTGCCTCTGCATCGCGCTTCGTGAGCAACGCCACCTCGGCGCCATCGGGCAAGGCGCGCGAGAGGTCGACGATGTTGCCGTTCACCTTCGCGGCGACGGCGGCCTTGGCCAGGCCCGGACCTATGGCTGCTGCCAGGTCGGCGGCGCTCGCACCGTCGCCCAGCTCGCGGACGGACCCGTCCGGGAGTTTCACGCTGATCATGTTTTCGTCTCCAGTGTGCGGGACGGATACTGCCGCCCTCGCGTTCGTTGAAGCTCGTCGGATACCCCCGACGGCCGATGCCTCTACACATGCGCCGCATGCAGCGCGACGTCAAGTGCGTCGCTGTGCGCGGACGAGCCGGCGTGACCACCTCGGGGCATGGGACCGCAGCTCAGCCTGTCGAACCTGACGCTTTTTTTGCGGCCCTAGGCTCTTTTGCATCAAC
>CAYNOM010001003.1:0-2582 GCA_964398415.1 uncultured Polyangiales bacterium
GGATGCCCGAGCTTGCACAAGGGACCCTTACTGACCTTGCCCGCGTCGAACACCCGGCCGAGGGGGCTCGGCACGTATGGCGGCGAGCTACGCCGTTCGGGGGTTCACTCCCCTGGTGGCGGGTCGACACCGGATCGGTGCCAACCTCCGGGCGTCGGGGCGCGGGTCACGTCGCTCGCCGCACGTCGCGTTCGCAACCGGCGAACTCGTTACCGTGGCTGCCTGCCGGCACCAGCACTCAGGTGCAGCGCGTTGCCGTCTCGTGCAAGTATCCGAAAACAAGCTGGTTTGTGGTTTCGGATGTTGACCGCGTCGCTTACTGGAGTGAGCGGGTACCGATTCGGTACCCGGCTTCCGTCCGTTGTTCATCTGGCGTTGTACGGCAATCTGCCGTACGATTGCCGCATGGCACATGAGCAGCCAAAGCGGTCATCCCGCGGTGTGCGAGGTGGGGTTCGGAAGGCCGGCGTTCGTCGAGGCGCGACGGCGCGACTCGAGGCGCGGGTCGCCGCAGACGTGCACAGCACGCTGAAGCGGGCGGCCGAGCTTCAGGGGCGCTCGTTGACGGACTTCGTGGTGAGCGCAGCGCACGAGGCGGCGTGTCGTGCGATCGAGGAGGCGGACTTAGTTCGGCTGTCGGTCGAGGATCAGCGACAGCTCGCGGCGGCCATCTTCGAGCCGCCCGAGCCCACGGAGGCGCTGCGGCGAGCGTTCCGTCGTCGTCGTGAGCTGCTCGGCAAGTGACGGCTCCGTTTCGCATCGAGCCGCTGGGTGGCCAGAGTCGGGCGACATTTCATTGCGACGAGCCCGCGCTGGATACGTACCTACGAGCGCAAGCCAGCCAGGACATCAAGCGTCGCATCGCGAACTGCTTCGTCGCCGTGGAAGTTGCGAGCGGAACGATTGCAGCCTTCTACACGCTCTCGGCCGCAAGCCTGGCGATGCATGAGCTGCCCGTCGAGATCTCCAAGCGTCTGCCGCGCTATCCGTCGCTGCCCGCCGTTCGGATCGGGCGACTTGCGGTGGACGTGGCCTTCCAGGGGCGCGGCCTTGGAGGCGCGCTCCTCGCCGACGCAGCCTCGCGCACGTTGGCGTCTTCGGTGGCGGCGTACGCCCTCATCGTCGACGCGAAGAACGAGCGCGCGGTGGCGTTCTACGAGCACCACGGCTTTCGCCGTTTCGTCGGCGCGGAGCGGATGCTCTACCTGCCGGTGGAGACGGCGCGGAAGGCAATGCTGGGCTCGTGACGCCGACACTGACGGGCGGGAAAGCTGGGCCCGACTTCGAACTCCTGTCGAAAGTCAGTCCGTTGGCGGATCGATCTTGCGCCCAGCGAGGCCAGCTCCGCAGCGCTGGGGTCCGTACGCGCTCACACGCAGGTGAGACCGTCACTCTTCGTCTCACGAACGGCGCGCTGCTTGCGGACGGCGATGCCGTGAACTTGTTCTCACGCGCCTGAGCATCCACGCTCGCTGCCAGGCTGCCGTGCCACGGCTTGCGGCGGTATCAATTGCGATTGTGTGGCCCGGCAGTAAGTCCACGTCCGCGCGATCTCGACCTCGCCTCATCGAGGCAGGCGGCACGACATGAAAACGCAGCGACGGATCAAGCTCGCGACACAGCTGTGCGCGTGCGGCGCCACGAGCGCGGGACTTGGGGACGTGCGCGCGGGAGGGGGCCGCCGAGAAAAAATGCGCTCGTAAGTTGGGCAGTCGCCTCCGATGTGAGATGATCACCTGCTGGGGCTTCCGACCAACTGCGCCACGGGGGGCGCACACGGAGGTTCGGCAGCAGGGGCAGCGTCCGCTGCCTGCTCGGGCGACGAAGTCATTGCGCTCGAGGGGACGAACGGGTGACGCGCTGGCAGCTGGGACTGGCGGCGTCGCGACCGAGCGGTGAGGAGTCGAGACCATGGGATCACCTTCGGAGGTCGGGGAGGCGCGAGCGCCCCGTCCCTGGCTGTACCTGCCGCACGATGGTGCGAGCGTGCGAGTCGCTATCGTCGGCGATCCGCACGCGCGCGATGTGGTCTTCGCCGGCGGCCGCTATGTGCCTGTCACGAGCGCGCACCGCGCGCAGAGACCGACGCTGCGCATCTCCTTCAACATGGTCGTGCTCGACTCGATGCAGCTTCGGGTGCTCGAGCACACGCGGCAGATGTTCGAGGAAATCCGGAGGCTCCGGAGCCGCTTCGACCTCGACGCTTGGTCGTTCACGGTGACGCGTCGGGACGTTCCCCATCGCCGCTACAGCGTGGAGCGTGCCGCTCGGCTGACGCCCGTGGAGATTGCTCAGATCCAGGCTATGCGCCCCTACGACCTCGCAGCGCTGTTCGCGGCGCCACCGAGCCCCGAGCGACTCATGACCTACGACCTGTTTCTCGCGGCACGCAGCTCGGCGTCCCTCGAGGTGGACCCCTTCGCATGAACACCGCCAAACCTGAGGAAGTGGACGACTACTTGGACGAGGTGTTTGGTCCGCGTGGTGTATTCGCCGCGCGGTTCATCGGTTACGAGGAGCGGCCCAGTCAGGTGAAGCTCGCACGCGCGATTCACACGGCGGTCGCTCTGCGTCGTCACTAG
>CAYNOM010001004.1:0-2578 GCA_964398415.1 uncultured Polyangiales bacterium
CCCGAGGCGGCTGGCCATGGCCGCACGCGGCGGCGCAGGCGATGGCGATGGCGATCCATGGAAGGCGGAGCGAAGCGGTCAACGGGCGCAGGTTCATGGCGAAGGGACTCTCCTGTTCAAGGCGTATATGGTTCATCGGGGACGTCGCAGGCGCACGCTTGCTTCAGAGCACACTGCACGAGCCAGGTCGACGTCAGCGCTGCACCGTCCCGACCACCGGTGCGGATCCGTGACTTCTTGGCCCATGACATCCGCCCAATGCTGCTAGCCTTGGCGCCCATGCAGGTACGCCATCGGGTAGGGATCGCCCCGCGCTTGCGCGTGGCGCACCGGCCAGCTGCGGGTCTCGGAGGAGGCGTCATCGCTTGGACGCGCAAGTACACCTACGCGGCGGACAGCAACCGGCTGTTCTCCACAAGCTCTCCGAACCCGAACGATGCACCAGCACGCTACGAGTACGACGCCCACGGCACCGTGACGTCAATGCCGCACCTCTCGCGGATGGTGTGGAATGACAAAGAGGAGCTGACCGAGGTCGACCTCGGCGGAGGGGGCGTCGCGCGCTACCGCTATGACGCGTCGGGGCAGCGCGTGCGTAAGGTCGTGCAGAAGCAGGGTGTCGTCGAGGAGCGCATCTACCTCGGCGACTTCGAGGTCTATCGCAGGCGCCGTGGCGACGAGCTCGAGGTCGAACGCGAGACCCTGCACGTGATGGACGACCAGGACCGCGTCGCGCTGATCGAGACGCAGACGGCGGGCACCGTCGGGATGACTGGTGCCACGCGCGAGCGCTACCAGGTGAGCAATCACCTCGGCTCCAGTGCGCTCGAGGTGAACGGCGACGGGGCCATCATCAGCTTCGAGGACTACCACCCCTATGGCACTGCGGCGTTTCGGTGGGCGAGCGGCGAGGTCAGCGCCAAGCGATATCGGTACACGGGTAAGGAGCGAGACGAGGAGACGGGGTTTACGTACAACGTGGCACGGTACTACGCGCCGTGGCTCGGGCGGTGGACGGCTGCCGACCCGGCGGGGTTTGTGGATGGGCCTAACCTCTACAGGTACGTGCGGAACCGGCCAGTGACCCTCTTAGACGAGACTGGCAAAGCGCCTACCGAGGCGCAGATGTATGAGAAGTACCGAAAAATGTTCGACAGCTATCAGCACACTCAGCTTACACGCGAGCGAGAAGGGAACTCGAACAAGACGCTAACAGTTCACTTCCCCGGCAAGAGTTCGGGACCGACCATTGGGTTCGGTCACGATGTGGGCACCATCGGTCGTAAGGAGCGGGCGGCTGGAGACACAGAAGGCGTCGCCAAAGCACAAGCGGCGGAGAAGGACCGGCTTGTCGGTGCTGGCATGACAGAGGCCGGTGCGGACGCGCTCTCTCAACTCGTCGGCTACAAGAATTCCGAGCTGAGTGCGGAACAACGCGCCTCAGTTAGTAGCATTGCCATCTCTCCCGCCGTGCGTGACAGACTGCTTGAGGCGGATTGGCCCAACTACGAGCGGCGAGCGCGCGACCGCGCGACCGTAGGCCCATTCGCCATCTCAGAAGCAAAGTGGAAGGATCTCGACAAGTTCACAAAGGAGCTCGTCACGGATCTAACCTACGTTGGCGCGCCATACTCGGGACGAACGCCAGACCATGAACTGACAATGACCGATCGCCACGGCGTCGCCCAAACGCAGACCACGCGCGACCACGTCAACGACATACTCGGCGACGACGGTCTGGACGCTGTCGGACGCCTCTCCGCTCTTCGAGCCTTCGTTGACCAGCTTGCCCTCCGGCTTCCAGGAGTCGGAGGGCAAGCAGAAGCGGCTTGCCTGGATCGACGCCCGAATTGCGGAGCTTCAGGCGAATGTATCGCCAGACCCGGAGCCATCTATGCCGAGCCCCGTGACTCGAGAAACAAGACCGAACGGAGCCAGACCTTGAAGACGGTGCTATTCACATGTGCATCTTTACTTTCCGGATGCGGCGCCTCCGTGCCGGAGTATGCGACCGCCGGTACCAATGCCCAGCGCGAACTGGTTGGCACGTATGTGGGCGAGCCGACAGCGTGCGGAAATGAGCCTCAGATGACTCCGTGCGGCAGCCTTGTCATCAGGGAAGGTTTCACGGAACTGATTGTGAGCGTCACCATCGTCGAAGAGGGAGGACGCAGTTGCGGCGTTACCGGTCCTGCCGCGATGGTGGCTCCTCACCTGCTGCGGGTCACGACAGAACAGTGCACGCTACTAGTTGAAGTCCGAGGGCGAGATGCAAGGGTCATCGACGATAGCTACGTTCGAGTGCCTACCAGTTCGCCTGAGGGGAACGAACCGTGCACAGACGTGCACTTCTGTGGCGCTGGCATTACCTTGCTCGGCGCCGAATTTCATAAGCTTTGAAAGTTTCCACTGCGACCAGAGCGATTGAAAGGTGATGGGTAAACGCCCGACGACCCCGTATGGTGCCGAAACTCATCCGGCCATCAGGCGGCCTCCCGCTCGTAATGACTGAGTAGTCCGCCCAGCCGTCGTCTTCGACGGACCTTGCCGCTCGCCGTCCGAACGAGCTCTGGCTCGA
>CAYNOM010001005.1:0-2576 GCA_964398415.1 uncultured Polyangiales bacterium
ATGCGAGCTCCCTCGATGGTTCGAACCTCAAGGGTACGCCCGCGGATCTGTCGCCCCTGCTCGAAGGCGAGCTCTGAAGAGACTCGGGCACGGGCACGGGCACGTGTACGAAGTGAGAGAAGGGCATTTCTGGACGGCCCTGATCTAGGCACACGAGCGTGAGATCGCGTACACGGCCCGTGGCCACGGCTGCATGGCTGTCGTTGCTGTCTACGCAAGCTCGCTGTCGCGACGCGATCGACACGGATATCCGAGCGGACACCAGACCGGTGGTGTTGGTGGCGGGTCACACATCGCAGGAAGTCATACTCACGCGTACCGTGTACGGCGGTGAAGGAGATGATTTCGTGAAACATTCATGAGCAACTAGGGAGGCAATCATGAGGTTGACAAGAGGGCGGCCGGGTTTCGTCGCGGTCTCCGCATTGCTGGTGTTGTCAGCATGCGCCGGGACAGTCGACGAAGATGTCGAGATGGATGGAGCACCAGAGAGTGACGAGTCTGCGGAGCTCGAAAAGGCGCAACCGGTGGCTGATGCGGCCGGCAAGGCATCGGCGGGGTCGCTCGCGGTGCTGGCTCAGGTCGGCACCGTCGTTTCGGGTACCTACAGTGCGCTGAACCTTGCGCTCACGCTGGCCGGCAAGGAGGCAAGTCTCAGCGAGCAGGCCATCGCGCAGATCGCTGCCTTACTCGATCAGAGGCGCCTCGAAGACACACTGTGGCGAACCCGCAGCAAGACCGGTGAGCTCGGGGCTGCAGAGAACTTGTACGTCCGCTATGAGTGCGTTCAAAGCGGCTCGGCCTGTCGCTCTTCGCTGGTGCGCACCATGGCTGACCACGCGTTGAACATTCATCAGCGGGCGGCCAATCTCTTCTACGACACGACCGAGGCGACCGTCCTCGGGGACCGTCGGCTTCAGCTCGTGCCTGCGATGGTACGGGGCGGCGCCGCCCTGATCTTTGCCATGCACGAGATCGCCCTGACAGAGAAGCTCAATGGCGCGCGTCCGGCGGACCTAAGTCGCAGGGTAGCGTCCATGAAGAACACGGCCCAGGAAATCTTGTATGCCCTCGATGACATGGAGGATCTGTTCAACGACCACGTGCGCCGCACGAAGTTCGGGCCGATCGAGTACACAAGCAGCGTCGCCTACGGAAACGCGACGAGTGTGCTGATGGGGAGCTTCAAGTCTCCATATCCCTATGACGACCTAGGGGCTGATCCGAGAGGGAGGTACGTGCGTCGCCTGAGATTCAAGGCACAGAATCAAGACCACGTCAGGCGCATGGGGGCGGAGCTCACGCGAATACTCGACGTGGAAAAAGAGAAGCAGGTGCAGCGCTACATTGCCGAGAAGCGAAATGGCGTCTTCGGCTCAAACTTCCAGGCGGTGCGCACGAAGCTGAAGGCTCTCGTGGGCAAGCCCTCGCCCAACATCTTCGCCTGGTCGGCCGCGGGCAAGGTGTCAGGGATGACGTGCACGCAGGTCCGAGAGCCCGCGAAGAGCGCGTCATATGGTTGGAACAACAACTATTTCTGCGCATCACGCGACCTAGGCATACGCTACAGCGATGCAGGTCCAATCCCTGGGATGCGATGCACGGGTCTCAGCAAACCCGACGATCGATCCGCTTGGTGGAACAACTACCTTTGTGTGCCAACGACGAGCCCCTGGACTTTCCATTGGGCGCACAGTGCTGCGACGGCGTTGGATCACTTCTATCGCAAGGGCCGAGACTGTCTAGTATGGACAGAGCCGTCCGACCCTAAGTGGAAGGCGCCGGGAGCGTCGCCAGGCTACCTGTGCATGGACCGCCTGTGACCGAGCGTCTGCCAGTCCGTCACTACGGAGTGGCGTTCGTCACGGGCACGTACGGACGGCACGGCTGCCCGCGGAGCGCGGGGCATGGCGGATAGCCATCGGCCACATCCACGCTATCGACGACTGGCAAGACGAGCGCCGAGGCCTGCTCACCCCCTTCGGCGACGGTCAAGACGGGGGGGGTGTCGTACTCGGGCGGTTCGAACTGCCACAGGGCGTGATTGCGGCCCGGGCTGCTGAGGGTCAGCCGCAGCTGTGAGCCCGCACGAAAGGCGTGGGCCAGGGAGGGGATCGCCACCAAGACGCGCTCGTACTGGTCGATGGGCATGGGCTCGAAGTCCTCACGCCGATAGCTGTGGTACACGCGGAAGTCGTCGCCGCGCGACTCGTCGACCTTACGGTGGCCCAGAGCGAGCCAGCCGCTCTGCACCAGGTACTCGTTGCCGTCTGGCCGCACTTCGCTGACGCTGACCTGCACGTGGGCTCGGTCGGCACTGCTCTTCACGTACAGCTCCACGTGACCCGGTCCCGCGATCACCGTGTCTTCGGCGAAAGGCTCGGTCAGGTAGGAAAGCACCTCGCCCTCTGCAAAGTGGCTCCAGTCGATGTCCCACAGCGGCTCGAGCACCTGGTAGCCGGCATCGCCAAGGAACGTGCGCGTCCCTGCGTTCGGATCGTGTCGAAAGCTGGCGGCGCTCGAGGCCGATGGGGCGGCATCCAGCAGCGCGCCATCGCGGGCCAGGAAGAACACCC
>CAYNOM010001006.1:0-2573 GCA_964398415.1 uncultured Polyangiales bacterium
CGCACAAAAGCGCGAGCGAGAGCGTTCGGACGACGGACGACAGCGCTCACGACCGACCACGCTACGAGCACGAGCACGGCTGGGTACGGCTGGGCGAACGGCGCCGTCAGTCTTCGGGACGCTGGAACTCGCCGGCATTGCGCAGGTGATGGGCCATGCGCTGAAATGCGCCCCTGAGCTGCTCTTTGAGCAGGGCGTCGTCGACGCACTCGTCGAGCGCCTGGATCATGCAGCGCATCCAGGCGTCGCTCGCCGCGTCGTCGATGGCAAAGGGCATGTGACGCATGCGCAGCCGCGGATGGCCGCGACGCTGCATGAAGAGTTGGGGCCCGCCGAGCCAGCCGCTCAGAAACTCGAACAGCTTCTCGCGCGAGCTCGAGAGCACCTCGGGATGCATGTCACGGATGGCTTTGGCCTCGGGCAGCTCGTCCATCAACGCATAGAAGCGCTCGACGAGCTTGCGCACGGCCGGGGCGCCGCCGATGCGATCGTAGGGACTGGGGGCTTCGTTCACAGCACATGGGATCTACCCCAGAGCTGGGGTTGCAGCACGTTTCGACGCGACAGCTCGGCGAGGTTCGTGACAATTGCAGAGCATGTGCACCATCGTCGTGTTGAACCAGGTGCGGGCCGACTACCCGCTCGTCTTGGCGACGAACCGCGACGAGTTCTACTCGCGCAGGTCGAGCGGCCCGGGCGTCGTGCTCCAGGCGCCGCGCAGCGTGGGTGGCCTCGACCTCGAGGCCAAGGGCACGTGGATGGGCGTCACCCAAACCGGGCTGTTCGTGGGCCTCACCAACCAGCGCACCTTCGTGATGCCCGATCGCACGAAGCGCTCGCGCGGAGAGATCGTGCTCGAAGCCTTGCGCGCAGACACGCCCGACGCGGTAAGCGAGCAGCTGCGCTCCCTCGATGGACGAGCCTACAACGGCTTCAACCTGATGTTTGGTGACGCGCAGTCGCTGTGGGTCGCCTACGGGCGCGAGACGCTGCGTGAGGTGCGTGTCGAGCGCGTGCCGGTCGGCGTGCACGTGCTGCCGAACGACACCCTCGATTGCCCCGACTTCGCGAAGGTTCGACGCGCGAAAGCGCTCGTAGAGCCCGTGGCTCGGGCCGACTGGCCCACGCTGGAAGGCACGCTCGAGGCCATGCTCGGCGACGTGACCCAGCCCGAGGAAACCGAGGTGCCCGAGCCCCCGCATAGCGCCTGGTTCGATCGCAAGACGCTGCGCAAGCTCGCCGCACTGTGCGTGCGCACCGAGGTCTACGGCACGCGATCGTCCACGATCGTCGCGCTCACACCGGGCGGCGTCGCCCAATATCTGTACGCCGATGGGCCACCCGATGTGACGCCCTTCGTCGACGTCACGCCCCTGTTCGCGTAGGCGCGTCAGACGCGCGTGAGCTTTCGCGCGCGGATCAGGCGCTCGATCTCCTCGTGCAGGGCCGTCGCGTAGGCGCGATCGTCGAGGCGCACGCCCAGATCGAGGCGCCCGGCATCCTCGGTGGAATCGAGCTCGCCGCTGGTCACGAGCACACGCTCGCGGTCGATCACCATCGCGCGCCCCGTCAGCGCGACCTCGGCGCAGGCGAAGACCTCGATCTCGTCACGCAAGAGCCCTCGCGGCTCGAGCGCTTCACGCAACGCCTCCACGGTGCCCGCGCAGACGAGCCTGGCGCGCACCGATCGCCCATCCACCAACGCGAGCAGACTGCGCGCGAGCCGCGCATCACCCGCTGCGGGAAAGCCCACGACATCGACACGCTCGAGCGCCGTCGCGAGAAGCTCGGACACCTGCTCGTAGAGATCTCTCGAGCGCGTGCCGGCCACGGCGGGGCCCTGCACCGACAGCGTGGTGCCGAGACCGCGTTCGGCCTCGCGCTCCGCGAGCACGCACACCACGAGCGCCTTGGCGGAGGCGATGTCTCGACCGACTACGGCGTCGAGATCACCCTCGATGTTGCCGAACGCCACCTCGATCAGCCCCGCGCGCGTGATCGGCGAAGGCAACAGCTCGCGATGCAACGCCTTGAGTAGGCGTTTGAGGTCCGCGGTGGAAACGCGTGAAAGCCCTGATGCGGTGCTGCCCATGCTGCTCGCACGGCAGCGTGGGCGATGCGCCTCAGTTGCGCAAGAGGCGCAGGGCCGGCGCAAGCTCGATCACGTTGGTCGCGGGCGACGCCGGAAACAGGGTCATGGCAGGTGGCTCGTGGGGCTCCCTGCGCAGGGTGGCCACGAAATCGGCGGCGCGATTGACCGTGCGATCGACCAGGGGCGACACCCCAGTAGCCAGCATCGAAGCACCGATGGCCGTCGTCCAACCGATGGGCCCGAGCGGCGTACAGCCAAAGACGTGGCTGAGCCCGGGAATTTGGACGATCAGCCCTAGCGCGGCCATGGAGCCGACGCTGGTCAGCACCACCGAGCGACTGGTGCCGCCCGCGATCAGGGTCTGGCCGAGCTGACTGCCCACGAGGCCCACGAGGCCTATCGTGCGCGCGCGCGCCGAGGTGCCCGTGACGCGGCCGAGCATCCAGGCGGTCGACGCGCCAAAGCTCGTGGTGATGGCGCG
>CAYNOM010001007.1:0-1100 GCA_964398415.1 uncultured Polyangiales bacterium
GTCGCCATGGGGGTGGTACTTACCGAGCACGTCACCGACGATGCGGGCCGACTTCTTGTAGCTCTGGTTCCACGTCACCCGGTTCTCGTGCATCGAGAACATGATCCGGCGATGCACCGGCTTGAGCCCGTCGCGCACGTCTGGGATCGCGCGGCCGATGATGACGCTCATCGCATAGTCGAGATAGGACGTGCGCAGCTCGTCCTCGATCGCGACCAGCACCTTCTGGGATTCAGCCATAAGAAGAGCTCTCTGCCCCTTCGGAGTACTGGGGCCGGCTCGTGCGCTCGCGCGCGCGTACGCGCGACCCCTAATTGAAGGCGGACCCTAACACGAAGGGGAGGCTTTGGCACCGCGGTAGGAGCCGGACGCGGGGAGAAGACGGCGAAAGCACGAAGGGATCGGCGGGCGCAGTAGCGCCTCGTGAATACTTCGGGCTAGGCTCGGGGGATGGCCCGTCGCCCGCTGATCGTCGCCGTCGCCCTGACCCTCACGCTGCTTTGGGCCAGTGGCTGCAACAACGCGCCGACGCTGCCCCTGCCACCGCCCGTGGTCGACGTGGGCGCGCCCAATGCGCAGGGCCTCGTCGAGATCAGCGGCGAGGTCGCGGCCTTTGCATACGTGTCGGTCCTGAACGAGCGCACCGAAGAGGGCGTGATCGCGCGGGCCGACGGCGACGGTGCCTTCGCGGTGGTGCTCGCTGCGGAGATCGGCGATCGGATCACGGTTTGGGCCGAGCTCGACGGCGAGCAGAGCGAGCGCAAGCAAACCACCGTGCCCACGCCGCGCTGATTCGGCGGCAAGGCCGCTTTGTTGACCGCCCCGCGCGCCTAGGCCTACATCCATCGTGCCCGAGTAGGCAAAAGCCACGACGAACGAGCGGGGTTTGCGATGGATACGGCAATGCGAGACCTGGATCAGTTGCGCGAGCGAGGGGACGAATCCACCGGGCGCAAGCTCGGCCTGTTCGCCATGGCGGCGGTGCTCGGCGTCGCGGCAGTGTTCGCCATGGGCATCATGATCGGGCGCGGTGACTCTCCCCCAGAGAGCGCGGCCCAGGATCCCCTGGCGCAGCTCGCGCTGACGCCCAAGGCCCAGGC
>CAYNOM010001007.1:1200-2571 GCA_964398415.1 uncultured Polyangiales bacterium
CAAGTGGTGTCCTACGACTCCGCCGACCAGGCAGAGCGCTTCGCCAAGACGCTGCGCGCGCGGGGCCACCAAGCGTTCGTGGTGCAGGCCGACGTACCGGGCCGCGGGCGCTTTCACCGGGTTCGCGTGGGCCCCTTCGAGACGCGCCAGGAAGCCTCCCAGTACCGCGCGAAGTTCGAGCGTGACGAGAACATGCATCCGCTCCTCGTCGCCCAGCCCCGCGACTGATTTCGTCCGCTGCGCGAGGCGGATCACTCCTCGAACTCGACCTCGACCTCGAAGGCGACGTCGTGCAGGCAGGTGCCCGACTGGTCCCGCGTGAAGGACGCGATCGACGAGACGACGAAGCCGAGGTTGGGGGCGGATCCGTCTTGCCATTCCTGAGCGACGCGCGTGACGTCGAGCCCCGGGTGGGGTGGCGCACTCGCGCTCAACGCGCCGATTCTCAGCGTGTCCGCGGCGAACGAGCCGGGAAACAGCGGCGTGGTACGCGGCGAGGAGCCGTCCGCGAGCCCGGAGCTCCACACCTCAGCGGCGCGCGCGACTCTTACCAAACACTCGCTGGCCGTGGGCCCGGCGCTCGGGCGGGCGGCACGACGCCGCGCTTCGACCGGCCTGAGCACGGCGCGCACGATGCGGTTGGCGTCCCGAGGGATGTCGAAACGCAAGAGCCCGTTGTAGCGGTGCTCGGTCGTGTGGTGACACGGCCAAGGGTCGGCGCCGCGCACAAAGAACTTCTCATGTCCGACCTGCAAGAACCCCTCTGGGGCCGGCGACACCCGGTTGTACTCGCTGCGCCACCCTTCCGCTGCCACGCACGCCCCCCATCGATCCCGGGCCATGGTGTGAGCCGTTCTCTCCTCGTTGGCGATGACGTGCAGGGTGCAGGCGCCCACCGCCAAGAGCAGCACTCCAAGTCCGCAGGCCGCAAGCGGCGCCTTCGAGCTCCACGAAACCAGCATATTTCCTCCAGCACGTCTGCCTCCAGCAGCGCGCGCCTTCGTATTGCCGTCGTGGGCCCGAAATTCGACGGGGCGTCGAACGAGGCCTTGCGTTCGGTCGGCTCGCAGAACTCGTGCAACGCTAGCGCACGTACAGCTCGATGGCCTCGTTCGCGGCCACGTTGCCGCTCTGCCACGTCCAACGTGAGTGAGGCCCGGTGATGTTTCGCGACATTTTTCAGCTTCAAAGGACCGTCACCACGGCGTCCGGTCCCTACGGCGTCCAGTCACCACAGCTCGTGAAGGGTAAGCTCCGTAAGAGTCCGCAGCTGTGGGGTTACCCGGTCGAGCCCGCCAAGGCTCTGAAGCCCGCCGCCCGCCTTTCCCACGCGGGGATAACGTATCGACGTAGACCGTCCCGGCGTTCCTC
>CAYNOM010001008.1:0-2564 GCA_964398415.1 uncultured Polyangiales bacterium
AGGGGAGTCTTGGGCAAGGCGACCCATGAGGCAAGTGAGCTCAAGGCGGCACGCGCCGCGATGCCGCCATGCGGCGGCACGCCGTCTTCCAAAGAGCTTGCAGAACGACGAGCGCGTAGTCCCCGAGAGCGAGGTGAAGGAGCCCGTAAGCGCATTCCTTAGCTCCAGCGCCTGGCGGGCAAGCAGGCGATGACCAAGGCCGTGCTTTGACGCCCGGCAGATGCGATTTGAAGATGAATCTACCGGCGCCCTGCGCGGCCGTCGCGTCGTGCGTGGCCGAGTCGAAGCGTGCGCAAACGCCGCGCAACACAGTAAGGTCAGGCAGTGCGGCGACCTCTCCTCTGAGCAGCCCGGCACGCTGCAGCGCCTGCCGATACGAGCGCTCCTCCGTGACGGTTTCCCCGGTTTTCTCCTTCCCGGTTCCTGCTGCCTATCGCTCGTATGCGCCGATGTCAGGCTGAGCATCACGTATTTTGCCCACATCCGTCGCTAGCCAAGGTGACGAGGCGATAGCTGTCGGACAAGTGACGCTCGTCGTGGCCGCACTGATGAGCGGCGATCCCGCTCCTGGACTGAAATTGGCTGTGGCTGGGTCCGTACTGCCGTTCACGAAAAGGGGATCGGCGGTGATATACGTCTTGAATGGGCTATCGTCCGCAACGTTGCTGTAACATGCATTTCCTTCGCGAGATCCGTACGAGCCAGCAGGCCCATCGAAGTTGAAGCATTTCCAACCGTTCGGTTTGGTGCTGGGGCCGTAGTAGATGGTGTTATTCGTCACCTCGTACCCCTCACCTTCGCTGCCAGCCCTGATCCCTTCACCACCCGGAGAGCCGGCATTTGGCCCAAAGTAGATGGTGTTGTTGCGGATCTTGGTGCGCGTATTGACCAGGTTCGGACCCACTCCTACGTCCGCGCGATAATTCGGCGCGCGGATGGCGTACATCTCAGCGGAGCCGACGATCAAGTTGCTGTCGATCGCGCAGTCCTGGCAGTTGTCCACGGAGATTGGCAGATAACCCGTGTTGTAGAGCTGGTTGCGGCGAATGACCGCGCGCCGCCATTGCCCCGGCTCATCCAAGCCACTGCTGATGCTGATGCCGTAGCAGCCGCCGTTTCCTTCTGGATCCTCGTAAAGGAAGTTGTTTTCGATGAGCAGATCGTCGTGCGGCTCGTGCACGACGATTATGGCGCCGACGCAGACCCCGCCGCGCTGCGAAGAGTGGGAGAAGGAGTTGTTGCTTATACGCATACGGTGCGTGCGATGATAGATGCCCGACCCGCCCTGTATGGGCTCGGTACAGCCTGACGTACAGAGCTCGGGGTTCGATCCGACGTATATCGGGTGGTCGCGGCTGGACGGGCCGCCGGTGTGGTCGAACACGTTGCCGTCGACCGAGCAGTCGTCG
This sequence comes from uncultured Polyangiales bacterium, assembly GCA_964398415.1. Classification (GTDB taxonomy): domain Bacteria; phylum Myxococcota_A; class Polyangia; order Polyangiales; family DASUME01; genus DASUME01. Next base: position 1,410 of record CAYNOM010001008.1, read on the forward strand.
CAGGCGCCAAGGTAAGCCTGGCCGGAGAGGCCGACGCGTGTCAGCGCGCTGTTGCGGAGTGCGACGCGCTTAGTCGTGGAGTTCGTCACGATATAGACTGCAGCGCCCGGCATGTCCTGCATGTTGACGTTACAAATATCGATATCGGTGGCAGAGCCAGCGACCACCCACGCGGTGTCGATATTGCGCAAGTCGAGATTGTAAAAGCGCATGCCTTGAACAGGCGTTTGTGAATAGTTTTGATACCAGCCGATATTGAAGAGCTGGTCGCTCGAGCCGTTGCCGTCGAGGATGGGCCGGCCCTTCGCCGCATCGCCGTAGTCGCGCAGATCACAGGTGTTGTCCGCACGGCAGTTGAGGTTGCGAAGGCTGCCTTGAGGCGTGACACCGCGGAACATACCTCCGCGGCAAAGCGCGACGGTGTCGCCCGCGGGCATCGTGTTGAAGGTTTCCATCGCGGCTTCCCAGCTTCGCTTCGGGCGCGTGGAGCTCAAACCGTCGTTCTCATCAGCACCAGCGACACAACCAGGAGCAGCACCACTGTCGCAGCTGCAGAAGTAGTGAACCTCTCCGACGCTGCGCAGCGGCTCGCTCGCGCACTCGGCAGTCGTGACGCCGTCCTGCCCTTCGTCCACTTCGATGCCCACTTCGATGCGCCCGAAGGCGACTTCCTCACCGTCCGCGAGGTCGAAAGAAAAGCGCACGGTCGTGGTCGAGGACGCCTGCACCACGACGCCCTCCAGGCTGACGTCGCGTACGGTGGCATCCATGGCGAGTTGGTCGGCAACACGGATCAGCTGCCAGCCTTGAAGAAGCTCCACGCGGTATGTGCCGACGGGGAAGTCCGCCACGATGTTCTCGCTGTCGCCTTCGCTAGAGAGGGTGGTCTGCGAAGGCCCCTCTACCTCGAACACAGCCCCGCTCAGGCGGTAGAGATTGCCGCGACTGCCACGCGCCGAGAGGGCCAACTCGACGGCGCCCGTCACGCCTGAGGCTTCGGGCACCACATGCTCAGCCACGCAACCAGCGGCGAGAAGAACAACAATGCTGACAACAGCACTGCAAGTGCGGGGCCAAGCTGACATGGAAGACTCCTCGGATGAGCAGGGTGGGACGCGGCAATGTGAGCCGCGGCCGTCGCAAGCACAAGCATGC
>CAYNOM010001009.1:0-2558 GCA_964398415.1 uncultured Polyangiales bacterium
GTCGAGCACGAGCTGGGGGTCGAGCGGCCGGTGGACGGACAGGGTGCAGCGCAGCGGGCGGCGGCGGCGCTGGCCGCCCGCCGCTTCGAGGCTCGCTCGGTACGCGGCGCGCGTCGTCGCTGGCGCCCATCGCGTGGGCGAAGCCCGAGGCCTGCTCCTCCAGGCTGGAGGGCGGCGCCACCAGGACGACGTTCGCGACGTCGAGACGCCCCTCGAGGAGCGAGAGGATGGTCCCGGCCCCGCCGACCGAGTGCGCCACCAGCGCGTGCAGCGGCCCCAGCCTCTGGCCCACGCTCGCGATGGCGTCCGCGATGTCGCGCAAGGTCGCGTGGGTGCCCTCGCTCTGCCCATGTGCCGGGAGGTCGAAGGCAGACACCTCGAAGCCCCGCGCGAGCAGCGCCCGGGCCATGGGCAGGAGCTGGTGCCCGGCGCCACCCCAGCCGTGCACCAGGAGCACCCGCGGGCCCTCGCCCTCTTCGTTGGGGTGCCGGCCCTCCGGGTGCAGCGTGAAGCCGCGGAGAGCGCGGCCCCCCACGTCGAGCGACCACGCGTCGGCGAAGAGCAGCCGCGTGTCCACCTCGGCCGAGCGCGGAAAGGGCAAAGGCGCGCGAGTGAACGCGTCCACCAGGAAGCCCCCCGTCTCGAAGGGGGCCACGCGCGAGCCGATGGCCACGGCGCGGCTCAGCAGCGCCGCCCTGGCCTGCATACGAACGTTCGTGCTTTCTTTGGAGCGAGCAGGGGCTTGGTTGGATTCGAACATGGCTTCTACCTCCGCGGGTCCGGGATGAACCCGCCTAGACGATGCGCGCGTCGTCGATGACGCGGTCGATGGCGCGACGGAAGCGCTCGATGGCGCGCGGGTCCTGCCGGAGCCGCATGGCCTGGTGCGCCGCGAGCATGGCGCCGTGCACCTCGAACGCGAACTGCTCGGTGTACACATCCCACACCAAGTCGGAGGCGCGGACTCGGGCAGCGAACCTATGAAGCGGCGCCCACCACTCGTAGAGACGGCGGGTTCCATCGGTCGGTGCACGGTCCCGGTCATGATGACCGGTGCTGTTGACCGACCCCGACCGATGGAGATCACAGGATGCCAGGTGCACGGCTGTCGTTGCCGGAACGTGAGGAGATCAGCGTCGCGCTGATCAAGGATCCGGCTGTTGCGTGGGCGGTGATCGCGAAGCGGGTGGGTCGCCACCCGGTCACGATCGCACGGGAGGTGACCGCTCATGGTGGACGTCACCGCTACCGGCCAGCGATCGCTCACAAGGCAGCGGAGAAGTCGTTGGCTCGGCCACGGCTGAGGCGGCTGGAGCAGCCGGGATCGCTGCGGGACCGGGTGACCGCTGAGCTGCGGTTGGGTCGCTCGCCCGTTGCGATCTGGGCGGACCTCGTCGCTGAGGACGTCGCTGAGCGGGTGTGCGTGGAGACGATCTACGCAGCTGTGTATGCGAGGGTGCTCGATGTGACCGCGAAGCAGTGCCTGCGGATGCGTCGACCCCGTCGCCGGGCCCGCCAGGTGCGCCACGCCAGCAAGCGCCCCGCGTTGCCGAACATCTCGCTGCGTCCGCCGGAGATCAACGACCGTGTCGAACTGGGCCACTGGGAAGCCGACCAGATCATCGGGGCCAACAACGGCTCCGGGATGCTGTGGCTCACCGAGCGCGTCACCCGGTACTCGATCCCCGTCACGATGCCGGAGGGCTACAGCGCCGCGGTCATGGTCGGCGGGCTCGTCGAGGGCCTCGAGCGGATCCCCGCCCACCTGCTGCGTTCGATCACGTTCGACCAGGGATCGGAGTGGGCGAACTGGCAGACCATCGCGGAGACCTACGGGATCGCCTGCTGGTTCTGCGACCCGCACTCGCCGTGGCAGCGCGGCCAGGTCGAGAACCTCAACCGCCAATGGCGGTGGTGGTTTCCTCGCGGCACCGACCTCGCCGGCGTTGAACCCCTCCACGCTGATCACGCCGCGGAGATCATCAACGGTCAACGCCGCCGTGGCCTCGGCTACCAGAGCCCAACCGGCCTGTGGATCGCCGCTGGTGGAGCTCCGCTCGCATCGACTCGCTGAGCGCAGCGCAGTCTCACAACACGAGGAAGTGCCCGCACCCTTCCCCCATCGCGCCCTCACGCGAGGCCTCTACGAGCCACACAGCACCCGGCACCGACAAGGCCCCACCAATCTTCCGGCGCGGAGCCCACCACCGGACCTACGATGCCCTCGCGTGCACCCACCGCTGGAACTGGCCGACCCGCCGCGTCGTAGCCGAGCTCGTCGTGACCGACAACGGTGCCGAGGAACACGTCGTGCTTGGAGATGAGCCGCCCTGAGGCGTCGTAGCCGTAGTCGCGACGGGCTTCGAGATCCACATCTTCTGGGGTGACGAGGCGCTCGACCAGCAGGCGCGAATCGGCATTCCAGTCGTACGCGATGAGCGCCTCACCCGTTGGTGTCGGTGGACCGATCCCAACCAGGCGACCGAGAAGGTCATAGGCGTACCCAAATGTGATCCCGTCGAGCGAGCCTGTCTCCGCCACCTGCAACGACGTGCGGT
>CAYNOM010001010.1:0-2555 GCA_964398415.1 uncultured Polyangiales bacterium
CACGAGCGCGGGCGACGGAGACACGTGCCTGCCGCGCCCCTTCGACGGCTGCGGTGTGGACTGCACGAACGAGCCGCAGTGCGCGGGCGGCGTCTGCACCGCGATCTGCGGCGATGGCGTGATCCTCCCCAGCGCCGGCGCAGAGCAGTGCGACGACGGCAACCAGCTCAACGGAGACGGCTGCTCCGCGGAGTGCACCGAGGAGCCTGGCTGGGCATGCACGCTCGTCCCCGAGCCCCTCCCGGACAGCATCGTGCTGCCGATGGTGATCCGTGATTTCAAGGGCATCGAATGGTACGCAGACGACGCGAGCGAGCGCGGTCACCCGGACTTCAACGACCCGGATGACGGCAACGGCGAGATAGCGTTCGGCATCGTCGACTCCGCGCTGAGCGCGAGCAGGCGCCCGGTCCTCAACGGCTCGGGCTTCGCGGACCCGGACGAACTCGGCCTGCCCGGGAGCAGCGCGCGCTTCGACGAGTGGTACGACAGCAGCAGCGCGTGGAACATCGAGGTTCTCAGCAGCCTGACGCTGACACGCACGGGTGACACGTTCGGATATGACTCGAGCAGCGGCTTCCCCGGCAACAGCACCAACGGCTTCTACCCCATCGACGGTCAAGGTTGGGTGGCAGAGGGAAGCGAGGAACACCGAGAGGCCGACGACGAGGTCAACGACGGTGGGTTCCACAATTTCAACTTCACGACCGAGACGCGCTTCTTCTTCCAGTACGACGGCACCGAGGTGCTGACCTTCTCGGGCGATGACGACCTCTGGATCTTCATCGACGGCCGCCTCTGCTTGGACGTCGGCGGACTGCACCCGGCGACCTCGGCCACCATGAACCTCGCGAACCCCGCGGCGGAGGGCAACGCGACGCAGCGGGCGGTGGTGACCGCGTGCAAGGCACACCTCGACAGCCTCGTCAGCGTGGCGAACCCGAGCCCCCTGGTGGAGATGGCCATCTTCCACGCCGAGCGGCACACCGGCGCGAGCAACTTCCTGCTCACGCTGACGGGCTTCGTGAAGCAGACCAGCTCGTGCGGCGAGATGTGCGGCAACGGCGTGCGCACACGCTCCGAGGTCTGCGACGACGGGACGAACAACGGCTCCTATGGCGGCTGCCAGCCCGGCTGCTTGGAGCGCGCTTCCCACTGTGGCGACGGAACCCTCGACGCCGACTTCGAGGAGTGCGACGAGGGCGAGGCGAACAACGGCAGCTATGACGGCTGCAACCCGGACTGTACGTTTGGGCCCCGCTGCGGGGACGGCGTCCGCCAAGGTCCCGAGGGCTGCGACGCCGGCGACCAGAACGGTGAACCCACCTCCAGTTGCACGCTCCAGTGTCAGGTGTCGTTCGGCTGATCGGCGGCTCCCCAGGGAGGCCGATGACGAGCGCGCGCCCGGCATGGGGGCGGCGCTCGATGGGGTCAGAGGCCCTTGATGCGCGGTGGCCCAGGACCTGCAAAACCCATGAGACTCGACTAGGGTCTCGCTAGGAGACCCATGCGAGGCGTCTGGAAGCTGGCCTTCGGACTCATATTCGGCATCGGCCTAGTGCTGACGGCCCTGGGGGCGCTGCATGTTCAGCGCCTCGCCGAGCTGGAGACGGCTTCCCCGCGCGGCGCGGCGGCCCAGGCCTCCGACGCGTATCAGCAGCTGGGTGTCATCTTCCTCGGGGTGTTGCTGGCGTGGGTGGCGGGCCTGGTGATCGCCCTGCGCTTTCTGGGGCGTCCGCTCCGCGACCTGACCGCGCTGGCCAACCAAGTGGCCGAGGGCGACTTCTCGCGGCGCTCGGCGCTGAAGAGCAAGGACGAGGTGGGCCGCCTGGCGCTGGCCTTCAACGAGATGAGCGCCAAGCTGGAGCACGCGCGGCAGCGGGCCGCGAAGGAGCGACACGCCCGCACGGAGACCCTCGAGCAGCTGCGACACGCGGACCGGCTGGCGCTAGTGGGGCGCCTGGCCTCCAGCATCGCGCACGAGCTGGGGACGCCGCTCAACGTGGTGGCCGGTCGCGCCATGCTGGTGGCCACGGACGAGTCCCTCCCGGCGGACGCGCGCGAGAACGGCGCCATCATCGGAGAGCAGGCGCGGCACATGACCGAGCTCATCCGGGGTCTCTTGAGCCTCGCTCGGAAGCAGGCCCTCGTGCGCGAGTGGGTGGTGGTGCGCGAGGTCGTGGACAGCGCGCTCGGGCTCCTGGCGCCCATCTGCGACGACCGCGGCGTGCGGGTGCTGGTGACGGGGCGGGAGGACCTGCGAGCGTACATCCACCGCAGCAAGGTCCTGCAGGTGCTCACCAACTTGATGATGAACGCCATCCAGGCGATGCCCGACGGGGGCACGCTGGCGCTCCGCCTCGAGCGCGTGGAGGTGGACGAGCCCAAGGACCGGCACGCGCAGTCTGGCCCCTACGCCCGCGTCGCGATCGTGGACCAGGGCGTGGGCATCGACCCGGCCATCCTGGCGCACGTCTTCGAGCCCTTCTTCACCACGAAGGGCGAGGGGACGGGGCTGGGGCTCGCCGTCTGCCACGGCATCGTACGCGAGCACG
>CAYNOM010001011.1:0-2553 GCA_964398415.1 uncultured Polyangiales bacterium
CGAGTTCCAGCGTCCCGAAGACTGACGGCGCCGCTCGCGTCCGACCTGCGGGTTCTCGCGCGCCCAGCCGTGGTCGTGCTCGTGCTCGTAGCGTGGTCGGTCTTGAGCGCTGTCGTCCGTCGTCCGAACGCTCTCGCTCGCGCTTTTGTGCTTGACCTACGGTGAGTCCGTCACGGAGGCCTCACGCCCGCTCACGATTGGGACCCGTCCGGTGCGTTCAGCGGTCTCGGACGCAGATGGCGTTGGCACCGTAGGACCCGGACCCCGGCTCGAAGACCTGGCCCCGACCGAAGTCGGCCACCACGCGCCCCTCTGCCCAGATGTATACGTTGGTGGAGTTGGTGTAATCGAAGAACTCCTTGCACTTCGCTCTGTACCAGCACGACTTGCACTCACCGTCGCTGCAACCGAGCAGGCTGGCCGCCTCGTCGCGGGTGGGCAACCTCCAATCATCGTAGCCAGCGAGGTCGAGTTGGTCGCAGTAGGCGACCGCCTCGTCGAGCTCAGTCGTGAAGCCGCGCGGTGCGCGCTGCCATGTGATGTCGCCGCAAAGATCCTCGGCGACTTCTTCGCTCAGGTTGTACCAATACGTCTTGTCGTCGTCGGCGACGCCACTGCAGTCGTTGTCGAGGCCGTCGCAGACGTCGGGCGCGGGATCACCCGGCATACAGCTCTGCTCAGCCCCGCCCGAACAGACCGAGACCGTGCGCTCGCACATGCCGACACCGCATGTTTGCCTCTCGGCATCGAGACCTTCGTCGACCGATCCATCACAGTCGTCATCGATGCCGTTGCACTGCTCCTCGCTCACCAAGCTGGGGTCGAAATCGCTCCCGCTCTTGCCCGTGGAACACACCGGGATCGCGGCCTCGGAGCCGCACTCGCGCACGCCTATCCCGCACGCGCCAGCGCTGCAGGCCGCGCCGAGATCGAAGTCCTCGTCGATCAGCCCGTCGCAGTCGTCGTCGACGCCGTTGCAGCGCTCAGCCGAGGGCGTGCACGTGCAAGTGCCGAGGTAGTCGAACGAAGTGGAGCCGTCCCGCTCCTCAGCGAACACGCACTGCAAGCCCGGACCGCAGTCGCTCACCTCACGACAAGCGCCGCCCGCCTCTCCGCCGAAGTCGACGCAGCGATTCTGCGCGACGTCGCAGGGGACCTCCTCGGCGCAATGGTCGTCGGAGGCACACCATTGCCTGGGGCGGCATTCACCATCGTATGGGTAGCTGTTCTCAAACTTGCAGACAGTGCCGCCTTCGCAGTCCCCATCGTCCTTGCAAGCCCAGACGCGGTCCTCGTCGACCGAAAGGCGGAGACAGCCCGCAAGCAGCGTGCCCGCCGAAAGCAGCACCAAACCGTGGAAAAGAGCATTCGGCTTCATGGTCAATACCTCACGCGAAGCTGGGCCGAGGTGGGTCCGAACCCAACTGCCACGTCCTTGGGCGGGCCAGGGACGTCCGGCACGAGGAAGAACGAGGTCGTGAACAGCCCTACCCCCAGCGCGGCGGTAACCCAGCCGAGGTCGTTGCGCAGGCGCAGAGACCTGAACTCAGACTCCGTGGTCGCCTCGGCGTCGTAGGCGAGGCTGCTCGTGAGCACGAGCGCGCTGCCGACGGCGGCCAGTCCGAGGCCACCCCACTTCATGACCGGCACGTAGATCGGCGTGATCTCCGCGATTCGTCGCCTGCGATCACCTTCCGGATCGATGCTGAGGATGGGATCCTCCGCGTCGACGATAGTCTCCTGCGCCGCCACCTGCGGAGCGGCGGTCTCTGTCGAAATCACGCTCGGCTGCGTATCCCCGAGCGACAGCGAAAGCGCCTGCACGGCCACGCGGGTCGGAACCGCAAAACCCACCCCTTCGACACCGCCCCCAGTGAGCTTCGAGTTCAAGATGCCCACCACCTCACCGGACGCAGCGACCAGGGGGCCGCCGCTGTTGCCGGGGCTGATCGACGCATCGGTCTGGATCATCTCGCTGCCGGCGTGCTCGCGGACGCCACTGACGATGCCTCGGCTGATCGAGAAGGCGAGCTCCATGCTGGCCGGCGAGCCCGCGGCATAGACGTCGCCGCCCACGACAGGCGTCGCTTCACTCAAGGGCAAACACGGCACGCCAGACGCCGCCTTCAGACGCAACAGCGCCACGTCCAGCGCCGCGTTCTGGCGCACGACGTCGGCTTCGAGGGTGCGCTTGTCATGCGTGTGGACCTTGAGGGTTCCACTCTCCAGCACGTGGGCGGCCGTGAGCACGTAGCCCTCGGTGTTGATCACCACGCCGCTGCCGAAGCGACCCGCGCTTTCGATGAGCACGGTGGCATCCAGGGCGCGCTGCGAGCCTTGGGGCATCGCCTCGGGAGGCACGCCGCAGCGGGCGACGGTCCCCGGAGCGAACGCCTGGGCGTCGGGGGCGGGCTGGGCCGTGGGCGCGCTCGCCAGCACTGTCTGGAAGCGGGGTCGGTCCATCAGCCTCTCGAGCGCGCCCAAGATCAAGCGGCTGCCGAGCGTCTTCACATCGTTCACGGACAGACCCATCATGTGATACCGGGTCATCAC
>CAYNOM010001012.1:0-2550 GCA_964398415.1 uncultured Polyangiales bacterium
CCGAGATCAACGCGCGCGCGGCAAGCCTCGGCACCACGGCCGTCGATTTGGGCGGAGGTCCGCTCGGCATCAGCGTGGCGACACTCGCTGCGCTGTTCCTGTTTCTCGGTTGCACCGGCAAGAGCGCCCAGCTTCCGCTGTACGTCTGGCTGCCGGACGCGATGGCAGGCCCCACGCCCGTCTCCGCGCTGATCCACGCCGCCACCATGGTCACCTCCGGCGTCTATCTGTGCTGCCGCCTGTCGCCCGTGTTCGCCCAGTCGCCCTCGGCGATGGCGCTGATCGCAGTGGTCGGCACGCTCACGGCGTTGCTCGCGGCGTCCATCGCCCTCGTGCAAAATCAGCTCAAGAAGATCCTCGCCTACTCCACGGTGAGCCAGCTCGGCTTCATGTTCGCGGCAGTCGGCGTCGGCGCGTTCTCCGCCGGCATCTTCCACGTCTTCACCCACGCCTTCTTCAAGGCTTGCCTCTTCCTCGGTGCGGGCTCGGTGATGCACGCGGTGCACGCCCATGGCGATGCCGACCTGCGTGAGCTCGGCGGCATGAAGAAGTGGATGCCGGCCACGAACTGGACCTTCGGCCTGAGCTGTCTGGCGATCGCGGGCTTTCCCTTTACGAGCGGCTTCTTCTCGAAGGACGCCATCCTGCACGGCGCCCTCTCGGCGAGCGAGTTCTACGCGTTCGCGCCCTGGCTCGGCTACGCGGTGTTCGGGGCCCTGGTGCTCGCGGCGTTCGGGACGGCCTTCTACATGTTCCGCCTCTACTTCCTCACCTTCACGGGTGAGTTCCGCGGCGGGCATGGCCATGGCCATGACGACAAAGGCCACGACGACAAGTCGCACGACGACCATGGCCATCACGCAGAGCCCCACGAGTCCGAATCGCCCATGACCATCCCGCTGATGGTGTTGGCTGCGGGGGCGGTGCTGGTGGGCTTTCTCGGCATGCCCGCCTGGGCCCACGTGCCCGATTTCTGGGGGGCGTGGTTGCACGGTGTGGTGGCGTCGATCCCTGGCGCCGAAGCGCACCATCACGACATGAACACAGGCCTCATCGCGCTGGGCGCGGGCAGCGTCGCGGGCCTCGGCGGCATCATCTACGCCTTCATCAAGTACAAAGACAAGCCCTGGCACGCGGCCGAAAACCTCTCGCCGTTCCATCAGCTGTTGATGGACAAGTGGCGCGTCGACGAGCTCTACGACTTCACCATCGTCCGTCCACTCACTTGGGTGGCCAAGCTCTCGGGCAACGTCGACCGGATCGCCGTCGATGGGCTGACGAAGGTCGCGTCCATGGCTGCTTGGGGCACGGGCTTCGTGTTCACCCGCCTGCAGAATGGTGTCGTGCACGCCTACGGCGCAGCGACGGTGCTCGGCCTGCTCGGCATTACGCTGTGGGCCCTCTATCCGCATGCCCACGTGGATGTCGCCACGAAGGGCGACGCAGCACATCTCGTGGCGGGCGCGGGCATGGGCTACGAGTACCGCTGGGACTTCAACTCCGACGGCGAGTTCGACACGGAGTGGGCCACGACGCGCGAGGCGATCCACGCCTACGACCTCGACGACATGCGCGGCGTGGAGCTCGTGCTGGTGGAGAGCACGGTGCTCGGCCTCGGCAAGTACCACGTCCGCCTGGGCGAGGGTGATGGCGCCACGCTGTCGACCCGCCACCTCGGAGCGGGTTGGCAGGCAAACCCCCACTCGTCGCAGGCGCCCCGCGTCAGCTTCCGTGAGGGCAAGCTGTTCATTCGTCCCGGCGCTTCAGCGCTGCAGATCAATGGCACCGCCGCCGAGGGCGACGAGATCCCCGTCGCGCCCGGTGCCGTCCTGCAGTTTGGGCAGTACGCCAAGATGCGGGTCGACGCCGTCGTCGAAACCACGCTCTCGGTGCGCAGCGTGTTTGGCAACGTCGCCAACACGCGCAAGGAGTTGGTCATTCAGCCCCGCGCCGGACAGGCCCGCGCGGCGCGCGAAGTCGAGGTCGGCGAAGGTCGCCTCGCTCAGCATGGAGTCTCCCGATGAACGAGGGTCTCGTCTCTGGCAGCGCCCTGCTTCACGTCCTCGTGGGGCTGCCGCTGTTCGGCTTCTTTGCCGTGCTCTTCACGCCGCGCCAGTGGGTCAAGACCCTGCGCGGGGCGTCGGTCGGTCTGATGGTGGTCGAGCTGCTCGTGTCCCTGCTGCTCTTGGTGCAGGGCGACTACTCCACCTCCGCCTACCAGTTCGCATCGAGCCGCCCGCTCGTGGAGAGCTTCGGCATCTCCTACACGGTCGGCATCGACGGCATCTCGCTGTGGCTCGTGCTCCTGACCACCTTCGTCACGCCGCTCGCGCTCTACGCGTCGTGGACCAGCGTGACCACGAAGATCAAGGAGTTCGCGCTCTGCTTCCTGTTCCTCGAAGCGGCCATGATCGGCGCCTTCGTCTCACTCGACCTGTTCGTGTTCTACGTGTTCTGGGAGCTGATGCTGGTGCCGATGTACCTCATCATCGGCATCTGGGGCGGCCAGGAGCGCATCTACGCGTCGGTGAAGTTCTTCCTCTACACGAT
>CAYNOM010001013.1:0-2549 GCA_964398415.1 uncultured Polyangiales bacterium
TTCGATGGACGCGGGGATATTCCTGCGCAACTGTTGCGTTTGCTCAAACAGTGTCGGGCCCGACCACGCGATAACCACTCCGAGGAATCCAAGCGTGCCAAACACGACGCCTGCGGCCGCGATGGTCCTCCTGATTCGTGCTCGGGCGACGATCCAATCTGTGGCTCGCGAGGCCGAGAGGCCGAGCAGGATGCCGAGGAACGATGTCAGCACGAGGAGTCGCGCCATCCACAGGAGCTGGAGGACGACCAGGACCCCCAAGATTACGAGCGCGGCCCGAACGATGTCCCCCGACGTAAAGCGGCGCTCAGGACGCGGGGCGTTCATACCGATGGATTGGCGCATTTAACGGGCAGTGGAGAGGGTACAGGAAGAAGCAGCTACCCCCCAGCGAGTGCAAGGGTGGGGCCCAATGGTGCTCCCGCCGTTAGATTCACCCCAGTCCCGAACCAATCCCGCCTCGTGCCTCGCGCTTCCGCTCCGCCCACTGCCACCTACCTCGACACCGATCCTACGGTGACCGAGTGGCTGAAGGGCGCTCGCAAGGCCAAGCGTTTGGCGCTCGATACCGAGGGGGCGAGCTTCCATCGGTTCATCGATCGGATCTACCTCCTGCAGCTGTCCACTGACGACAAGCACGCAATCATCGATCCGTTGGCGGTCAAATCACCGGCGCTGCTCGGCGAACTGATCGAGGATCCGAAGGTCGAGGTGGTGTTTCACGATGCGGACTACGACCTGCGACTGTTGCACCAAGACTACGGATGGAACGTCCGACACGTGTTCGACACTCGTGTGGCTGCGCAGCTGCTCGGGCTGAAGGCGTTCGGACTCGCGGCGCTCCTTGAGCGGGCGTTTGGGCTGAAGCTCGACAAGAAGCATCAGCGCGCCGACTGGTCAATGCGGCCGCTCACGGCGGATATGCTCGATTACGCCGCGCAGGACACAATGCATTTGCTCGGACTGCGCGACCAGCTACACGACGAGTTGAAGAAGAAGGAACGCCTCGCGTGGGCTGAGGAGGAGTTCGAGCGGCTGGAGAGCGTGCGCTGGTCAACGGACGAGTCGTCGAATGGCTTTCTCAAGGTGAAAGGCGCGCGCGATCTCACGCGGCGCGAGCTCGCGGTCTTCCGCGAGCTGGTGCACTGGCGCGACGCCGCAGCGCTCAAGCTTGACCGCGCGACCTTTCGGGTTGTGAGCAACGACGTGCTGATTGAGGCCGCCAAGTCGCATCCGGCGAGCAAGGAAGGACTCGGCAAGCTGAAGGGGATGCCGCGCGGCATTCTGGAGCGCTCGCACACGGAGCTCATCGCGGCCATCGATCGTGGACTGGCGGTGCCCGAAGCGGAGCTGCCGAAGTTCCCGAAGTCCGCGCGCTGGGACCGCGATCCCGAGTTCGATGCCAAGGTCGGGGCGGTGAAGCAGGTGCGCGATGCGGCGGCCGCGCGGCTCGCGCTCGACCCTGGTGTGCTCTGCTCACGCGAGCGGATGGAAACCGTGGTGCGGTTACTCCCCGGGGAGCCTGCGGAGCTGGAGCAGATTCCGGAGTTCCGACGGTGGCAAATCGGGGAGCTTGGGGAAGGCTTTGTGAAGGCGCTCGCGCCGTGGCGCAAGAAAGCCGGCAAGAAGGATTCGCCGTACCTCGATTAAGGTCGAGTTGACCGGTTCACCACGAAGGCACGAAGGGCTCCGCGCGAGACTTCGAGTACCGAGCACCCTTAAAATCTAAATTTTAGGGGAACTGCGAACTCGAGCTGGCATCGGAGCCCTTCGTGCCTTCGTGGTGAATCTGATCCTTGTTACTGCTTAGAACCCAAGATAAGCCCGCACTCGCGGTTCAATCCGCTCGGGCGTCCAGGGCGGCGACCACACGAGGTTCATCGCTACGGTCCCCACGCCGGGCATCGCCTTCAACTGCTCCTCGGCTTCTGACATAATCTCGGGGCCTGACGGGCAACCGGGGGACGTCAGCGACATATCGATCTGCACATCGTTGCCATCGAGCTTGATCTCATAGATCAGGCCGAGGTCGAGGATATTGAGATTGAGCTCGGGATCCTTCACGCGCCGAAGCGCGAGCTTCACCTGATCTTCGGTGATGCTCGAGGCGGTATCAGAAGTCGGAGTCGTTGTATCGGTCACTGCTTGTCACTCGAATTGTTGGTGGCGTTGGGGCTCGAGGCCGAGCCCGCGCGCGGCACGGTGGTTGGACGACGAATCGCGGTCGGTGTGGGCGGGTTCCAGTCAGCAGCTTGATCCACCCGGAAATCCCGCGGCCACGCGACCTGCGCGAGCATTGGGACATCGCTAATTGATAACGCGGCGGCATCGGTCACGTCGTGCCGGACATCCGCGATTACAATCCCCGAGCGCTTGGCGCGCGGATCGTGCGCCCGGTTGGTGAGCAGCACAATGAACAGTTGCCGCTCAGGATCGATCCAGATGGACGTCCCCGTATAGCCGGTGTGGCCGTACGCCGTCGAGCTCAGAAACTCACCCGCGCCGCGCTCGGCGTTCGCAATCTCCCAGCCGAGCGTGCGGTTGTTCTT
>CAYNOM010001014.1:0-2545 GCA_964398415.1 uncultured Polyangiales bacterium
GGGCGAAATCGGGAGTGCGCTTCGGGCGCGTAGGTGACGCTTGCGCGGATTGGTGGGGGATGGTGTTTGACGCGCTCGTGCGTCGAACTGGGCTGGGGGTGTTTGGCGAACGGGAGGCGCCTGGGGCTGCTACTCTCGGCGCGTGACCACCGACGACTCCGATGTGCCAAGTCCGATCGATCTCCGGACCATCGAGCATGCCGCCCAGTGGGCTGCGGAGGCGCTCGCCAAGCGCCCGCAGCGGCCGCTGTTCTTCGAAGCCATGGCGGATGAGCTCGAGCGCAGTAAGGCTCTCTGCGTGCTGGAGCTCGGGAGCGGACCCGGATTTCTCGCGGAGCATCTCTGCGCGCGTCTTGCCGGCGTCAGCCTGACGCTGCTCGATTTCTCGGACGCCATGCACACACTTGCCCGGTCACGCCTCGCGGACCATCTCGGCCGAGTCCACTTCGTCGAGCGTTCCTTCCTCGAGCCCGAGTGGACCCGCGGTCTGCCGGTTTTCGCAGCAGTAGTCACCATGCAGGCTGTGCACGAGCTACGCCACAAGCGGCGTGCTTGCACGCTTCACGCGCAGGTCCGGCATGTGCTCGCCCAGGGCGGGGTGTACCTGGTATGCGACCACTACGCGGGTGACGACGGCATGCAGAACACCTCGTTGTTCATGACGGTCGAGGAGCAGGCGAACGCCTTGCGCGATGGGGGCTTCTCCGACGTAACCCTGCTGCGTAAGGAACGAGGCCTGGCGCTATTCGCGGCCAGGGCGCCGTAGCGCGACAGGGCCACGGGCATCAGCGCGCGGCGTCCCGATGTACGGCATGGCCCTCGCCAGAGGGGTGACTTCGGGGTGACACAAGGGAGATGCAATGCAAGATGAGCTGATGGCCCACCCCCTGGCGCACCTCGCAACAGGCATCCCCGAGCGGCTCCGCAACGCGCTTGGACTCGCATGCCTCGGCGTCGCGACCGTCTTCGCGTTCAGCTACAGCGGCCCCTACCGCTGGTTCGCCGAGCTGCAGATGCAGCTCATTGGCGAGTACTACCCTGTGCTCACCTGGCTCTTGACGATGCTTCTCATGGCGGTGGTGCTTCTGGCCGCGCTGCAGGTTCCGCGCAAGCTCGGACTGTTCGGCGACGTCCAAACCACAGTCGAGGAGCATGAGCAGCAGGTCGCGGAGTCGAATGCGCGCTGGGCCAAGCGAAGGCCCGCTCTGATGCTGCTCGCGATCGGCTGCACGCTAGGCTTCCTCGGTGGTCGGGATTGGCTGCAGGCACAGCACGGCCGAACGCTCGAGCGCATGAGCGTTGCGGCCCTCGAAGCCGGCAAACGCCCCTCGAGCACCTGGATGGAAGTCAGCGGGGGAGATGTCGCCTGGGAAGCGACCATCGAGCTTGAGCACGGCACGAGCACGACGTCCTACGTCCCTGTGCTCTCACCCGACTGGGAACGGGACTCCCCCATCGCGCTCGTGCTCCGCATCGATCGCGCCCAGATGGAACACATCGGCCGGGAGGGTACCGCGTTCCAGGGAGCAACCGATCCCGAGGGACTGCCGGGGAGCGTCCGGGCAGCCTTTGCAGATGGTCAGATCGACGCGTCGAGCGCGCTCGTGCTGCAGGTGGGCAAACGTCCGGCCGCTGGAGAAGGGACGGCACAGGTCCTGTTCGCGATCGGGGTCCTGTGCGTGATTGCAGGAATCATCGCGGGCCTCGTGCAGCTTCGCCGGGAGCGAAGCCTTTGAGTCGTCCGTCTGCGACGACTTGTCACGCGATGCGCTGAGCGATCTTGAAGCGACGACGAATTGTCAACCGGATGACACCGGTCGACGGAGATCCGTGCCCGTCTCGCTCTGTTCTGCCGTCCGTTGAAGCTGGCCCAGGACTTGCTGTCTCCGCGTGCATGTCGCTCAGCATCACCACCGGCGATCTCCTCGACCAGCAGGTCGACGCCATCGTCAACGCCTGGAACCGCAACATCATCCCCTGGTGGTTGCTTGTGCCACAGGGCGTGTCGGGCGCCATCAAGCGGCGCGGGGGCACCGAGCCCTTTCGCGAGCTGGGATACCGTCCCATGCCGCTCGGCACGGCGCGCCACACCGGTGCCGGAAGGCTCCACTACCGCGGCATCATTCACGTGGCCGCCATCGACATGCTGTGGCGTGCTTCGGAAAAGTCGATCACGGACGCCACGCGCGCGGCATGCGAGCTCGCGCGGGCGCTTGGGTATCGATCGCTCGCGATGCCAGTGCTCGGTTCCGGGTCGGGGGGCTATGCGGTGGACGCTGCCCTGGCGCTGATGGAGCGCTCCGCCACGGCGTATACAGACGACGTCGACATCCGCATCGTGAAGTGGGGCGGCTCCTCGTGCCGTGCAGGGACATCGCAGCAGAGGCAAGGCCAGCCCGAAAGCCCCGACGTAGACCGCGGGTGTGCATCGCAGCTCGCCTTGGCCGCTTCCTGCGCGGGAACCGAGGGTAACCGCAGTGCACGACAGGGCGTTGTGCTTCAACCTTGCGGCACCCCATGGCGCAATCGATGAACGTGCGACGCT
>CAYNOM010001015.1:0-2542 GCA_964398415.1 uncultured Polyangiales bacterium
GTGGCGGCAAGTCGGGCTCATGCACCGCGAGCTCGAAGGTCACGACCCCCGCGAACGGCAACAAGCACACCATCAACAACTCGCCCGGCAACGAGTGCAGGGCCAACGAAGCCCAAGCCGCAAGGGCCACGCCGAGCGCGGCTCCGAGCGTGCCGACGCGCGCCGGAGCGTCCTCGGGCTCGCCCTTCGTCACGAACGCGGGCGTCAGCGCGAGCAGAAACGCGCACACGAGCACGGCAGCGCGGGCCGCGTCGACGGACAGCTGCTCGGCCGCCGCGGAGGCCACGATGTACAGCACGAAGGCCGAGGCGATGAAGGCGGCGAAGCGATTGCGATTCACGTGACGTCCGGGGCCCGATGCAAGGCGGGCCATGCCCTCGGTTGTGGGGGGCGCGGGCGGATTCTATCATCCGCGAGAAAGCGGGCAAAAACCGCGCCCATCGGCCACGGAAGCGCAAGCAAAACCATGCACTTAGACCAGGCACGCGAACGCCACGAAGCGCTCAGCCGGGCGCTCGAGGAGCACAATCACCGCTACTACGTGCAGGACGCGCCGGTGATCAGCGACGCGGAGTACGACCGTTTGTATCGCGAGCTGCTCGCCCTCGAGAGCGCACACCCGGAGCTCGCTGGCCCCGACTCGCCGAGCCAACGCGTGGGTGCAGCGCCGCGCGAGGGCTTCGTGAAGGTGAAGCGCGCGGTGCGCATGTACTCGCTCGACAATGCCTACTCGCGTGAGGAGCTGCTCGAGTTCGACAGACGCGTACGCGAGGGCCTCGGCGCAGACGGCCCCGTGCGCTACGTGGCCGAGCCGAAGCTGGATGGCGCGAGCATCGAGGTCACCTACGAGCGCGGCAAGCTGGTCTTGGCCTCGACGCGCGGCGACGGCGAAACCGGCGAGGACGTGACCGCCAACGTGCGCACGATTCGCTCCGTGCCCCTGCGCATTCGCCAACACGCGCGCCTCACCCTGCGCGGCGAGGTGGTGATCCATCGCGACGACCTCGCGCAAATCAACGAGGTGCGACGCGCGCGTGGCGAGGAAGCCTTCGCGAACCCGCGCAACGCAGCGGCCGGATCCTTACGCTTGCTCGATCCGAAGCTCACCGCAGAGCGCCCACTGCGCGTGTTCTTCTACGACTCGGTCGAGCCCCTGGCCGAGAGCCACATGCAGACGCTCGCCGAGCTCATGGCCCTCGGGCTGCCCACCCATCGCCGCGAGCGACTGTGCTGCGGGCTCGAGGAAGCGCTCGCCTACATCGCAGAGCTCGACGTCGAGCGAGAAAACCTGCCCTACGACACCGACGGCGTGGTGCTCAAGCTCGACGAGCTCGAGCTCCGCGATCAACTGGGCGCGACCTCGCGCTTTCCACGCTGGGCCATCGCCTACAAGTACGCGGCGGAACAGAAGGAGACGCGGGTCGTGTCGATCACCGCGGACGTGGGACGCACGGGCGCGCTCACCCCGGTGGCCCTGCTCGAGCCGATTCAGCTCAGCGGCACCACGGTCTCGCGCGCGTCGCTGCACAACCTCGATTACATCCGCACGAAGGACGTGCGCGTCGGTGACACCGTGTCGGTCGAGAAGGCGGGCGAGATCATCCCGCAGGTGATCGCGGTCAACCTGGCGCAGCGCCCTGAAAATACGGTGCCGTGGATCGCTCCGAGCGCGTGCCCTGCCTGCGGCACCCCAGTGCGGCGCGTCGAGGGAGAGGCTGCCCTGCGTTGCCCGAACCCCGCCTGCCCCGGTCGGCTCAAGGCGTCGGTGTTCTACTTCACCCGGCGCACCGGCATGGACGTGGACGGCCTGGGCCGCGTGCTGATCGACCAGCTGGTGGAGGCCGGCATCATCGCCGATCTCTCAGATGTGTTCGCGCTCGGCGACAAGCGCGATGCGCTGCTCGCGCTCGAACGCATGGCCGAAAAGAGCGTCGACAATTTGCTCGCATCGATCGAGCGGGCAAAGACCGGCCGCAGCTTCGATCGACTGCTGACGGCGCTGGGGATCCCGCTCGTCGGCAGCGTGGCGGCGCGGCTCGTCGCCGAACGCTACGGCAACCTACACACGCTGCTCGCCATCGAGCCCACGCTGCTGCGCGAGGAGCTGTCGCAGATCGATGGCATCGGCCCCAAGATCGCCGACAGCATCGCAGGCTACGTCGACGACCCGCACCAGCGAGAGGTGCTGCAGAAGCTGCTTTCGCTCGGGGTGAGCGCCGAGAGCGTGCGCACCCAAAGAGTCGAAGGCCCCCTGAGCGGCTGCTCGTTCTGTCTCACCGGCACCCTGAGCGAGCCACGGGAGGCCATGCAAGCGCTGATCCGCGCCCACGGGGGCGAGGTGCACACGAGCGTGAAGCGAGGCACGACCTACCTCGTCGCCGGCGACAAGGTGGGCAAGGCCAAGACGGACGCCGCCCTCAAGAAGGGCGCGCAGGTGATCGACGAGCAGCAGCTACGCGCCATGCTGGCGCACCGGTCGGCTGCTGATGCCTAGGCAGTGTCTTCAAAGGGGGCAGGCCAACCGCGCCGCTTGCGTGGACGT
>CAYNOM010001016.1:0-2529 GCA_964398415.1 uncultured Polyangiales bacterium
CTTCTGGTTTCCATTCTGCTCGCCCAAACGGCACGCGCTCACAACCTCGATGCGAACGCCGTTTATGCGTACTTCGACCGTAAGCGTCCGGTGAACCCCACCTACCGCGACCCTGCGGCGATCTGAGACGATGGGGACCATGGAGGTCCCCGTCATGCCGAAAACCGTTCGTCGTCGTCACCGCAGCCGCGAGGAGATCGCGGCCATCCTGGACAAGTTCGATCGCAGCGATCTTTCCTTGCTCGCCTTCGCGCGCCGGGAGGAGCTGGCCGTCAGTACCCTGCGCCTGTGGTTGTCGCGGCGCGACCGCCGGCCGGCGCGTCGTGCCCCTGTGCTCGTCCCCGTGCATGTCATCGGCGGCGCACCGGCCGCAGACCCGCCCTTCGAGGTCACGCTCGCTGGCGGGCGTGTCCTGCGGTTCGCGCGCGGCGTCGATGCCGACGAGCTGGCCGCCGTCTGCGCGGCCCTCGAGCGACCGTGCTCGCGCTGACGCCGACGACGCGCGTCTTTCTCGTGGTGGGCGCGACCGACATGCGCAAGTCGTTCAACTCGCTCGCCGCCATCGTCACGGGCACGCTCGGCGCCGACCCGACGTGCGGGCACCTGTTCGTCTTCTGCAATCGCGATCGCAACCGGATCAAAGTCCTCTACTGGGACGGCTCCGGCCTTTGGGTCTGTGCGAAGCGGCTGGAGAAAGGGACGTTCGCCTGGCCGGATTCGCGCACGCGGCAGATCGACCTGACGCGCGAGGAGTTCGTCATGCTCGTCGCAGGACTCGATCCCGCATCGACCCGGCGCCGGCGCTGGCATCGCATCGATCGAAACGCGCAGCATACGCATTGACGCAAGCGACGCCGCCCGTATGATCGCTCGTGCATGTCGCACGCAGTAGCGCAGCGAATCGTGGAGCTTGAGCGGGAAAACGCCGCGCTCGCCGAAACCAATGAGGCGCTTTCGATTCTCGTCTCCGCCTTGAAGTCCGAGCGTGCCCACCAGGACCTTGCCATCCGTGCGCTGCTCGACAAACAGAAGCTGCTGCTGCTTCGCCTCTACGCTCGCCACTCGGAGAAAATGGATCCGGCGCAGGTCGAGCTCTTCCGAGACGGGCTGATCTCGGAAGCCGCCGCCGAGCTCGAAGCCGAGATTCGTGCCAAAGCGGCCGCAGCTGCAGCCGAGGCCGAGGAGAAACCCGCCGCCAAGCCGACGGGGCGCCGCCGTCCTCCGGCCTCTCTTCGCCGCGAGCGGCGCGAGTACACGCTCGCCGAGTCCGAGCGGACCTGCGCATGCTGCCGCGCGCCGATGCAGCCGTTCGGCGAGGAAGTCACCGAGCAGTTCGAGTACGTGCCGGCGAGCCTGTTCGTCATCGAGCACGCGCGCATCAAGTACGCCTGCCGCGGATGCGAGCAGGGCGTGGCAACGGCGCCACTTCCCGCTCAGCCGATCGAAAAGGGACTGCCGGGTCCCGGTCTTCTCGCGCACGTCGTGCTTTCCAAGTACGGGCACCACCTGCCGCTGTATCGCCTAGAGAGGATCTTCGCGGAGCAGGGCGTGCCGATCAGCCGCAAGACGATGACGGACTGGGTGGCCCAGGCGGCGTCGCTTCTGGCGCCTGTCGTCGCCGAGCAAAAACGCAGGCTGCTCGAGCAGCCGCTGCTGCAGAGCGACGATACCCACGTCCAGTACCAAGACCGCACGCGAAAGGGATCGACGGCGCGAGGATTCCTTTGGGCTTACACGGCGCCTTGGGCCGAAGTCGTCTACGATTTCTCGCCGACGCGTTCACGAGCCGCCCCGCAGACGTTTCTCGCCGGCTACAAAGGACACCTGCAGGTGGACGGCTACGCCGGCTACACGTCGATCTTCCCGGACCGGCCCGATGCGACCATCGGCTGCATGGCCCATGTCCGTCGCAAGTTCTTTGAGGCCAGGATCGAAGACCGCGACGCGGCTGACAACGTCCTCGGTCTCATTCAACTCGTCTACCGCATCGAGCGGCGGATCAAGGCCGACGGACTCGTAGGCGACGAGCGCGTAGCCGTGCGTACCGCCGAAGTTCTGCCCGTGCTCGACGACCTCGCCCGGTACTTCCACGCGCTCACGGAGACCACGCTGCCGAAGAGCCTGCTCGGCATGGCGGCGCGCTATGCGATCGGGCAGTGGCCGGCAATCCGGCGTTACGTGCACGTCGCCGAGGCCGAGCTCGACAACAACTCGTGCGAGCAGACGATGCGGGTGCCCGTGCTCGGACGAAAGAACTGGCTGTTCGCCGGCAGTCTCGAGGGCGGCAAGCGGGGAGCGATTCTCTTTTCGCTGATCGTCACCTGCCGCAGGCTCGGCATCGATCCGGCCGCGTATCTGGCGGACGTCATCGCCCGCATTGCGACGCATCCGGCCTCGCGCATCGGCGAGCTCACGCCGCGTGGCTGGAAGGACCTCCGGCAGTCGGCCGGCTCCTGAATCCCGAATCGTGCTCCAAGGGCAGCGCCTGCGGCCGCGGCGCCGTCAAGATGGGGTTCGTCGGACGCTTAC
>CAYNOM010001017.1:0-2528 GCA_964398415.1 uncultured Polyangiales bacterium
ATCCGGGTGTCCACAATGCGCCGATCCGAGCGTCCACGATGGGCCGATGCGCGCAAATCGTGCACGAACGCAGGGACTCCGCCCGCCTCTGCAGCAACGCGGGCAAACGTGGCGTGGTGTTCTGCGACGAGGCCGTGGAGCACGGTGCGCGTTGGGTCTCGCAGCCTATAGCCGGTTGGAATCGACGGGAGCGAGCAAGCAGCAGTGCCGAGCGCCATGGGCTCGTGCACACCAAGTTCCGTGCCGAGCCGCAGGGGACGTAATTACGGGCAGTTGCGGGGTGTTTGCCGTGGCGGCCGCCACCTCTGCACCGGCGGCCGCCGGCGTACTCAGCCCCACGTCAACGGGTGGCGAGCATCTGGCGCCGTCACTCGGCGGCGACGGGCCATGTAGTTGGAGACGCAAGCGATCATCCGAGCAGGTCGACCCGGCTCGCGCGCGTCTCGCTCGCGCCCGCGCTGGGTCTGCGTTCTTCAGCCACAGACCGAACCGACCCGGTTTGGCGGGAGGCCCGAGCTCTTGCTCAACACGTCAGCGCTTCGCCGTCCGGCCTTTGCGCGGAGCCAACGTATCTCCGTAGTCCGTCCCGCCCACCCGGCACCCGGGGTCAATGGCGACCCGGCGACGTTCACCGCTGCGCGAGCAACACCAGGAGCACGATGGCGACGACGAGCGTCGCGAGGACCGCGATGACCCTACCCCAGGCCACGGGTGCGGTCCCGAGAACGCGACGGGCATCTTGTCCGTGGACGATGGCTCTATAGAGTCGGTCGCGGTAGCGGTAGGCGAGCACATAAGCGGGAAACGCGTGGCGGACGGTTTGGAGCCGTCGCGGCAGCACCGACACCTTCACGTTTCGAACTCGCTTCCCGGGCACGGCATCGGAGACGGCCCGGACCGCGACCCGTTCGAGAGCTTGTGCGACGATACGGCGGACGCTCGAGCGCTGGACGGTAAAACGCTCGACCGTCGCCGTGATGCTCGCGTCTGGCGTCGCGCTCGTGCCCGAGAGGTCGTAGGCATCGATGAGCGCACGGCACTCCGTCTCCGTGAGCCCACGGGATCCCGGCACGACCACGCGCCGCAGCTCGAGGGTCTCCTCGCCCGCATGGGGTGCCCAACCAGACGCCCGCGCCCCCGCGTCTGAATCGGCGGCCCATGTCACGCGGACCGTGGCATCGAAGACCCAGCCCACCCACCACAGAGGGGAAAGCTCTCGAATGGCGGCCCCCTCGCGGAGATCTGACGGTCGCAAGAATCCGCGTGAACCGAGCCATGCTCTCAGCGCGGCGCGAGCCTCTTGCGGGGTCACGCGAAACGCGAGGAATCGTTCGGCCTGCTCCACGGGATCGGCAGGGACCTCGACCTCCATCACCGAATCGCAAAAGTCGCACCGGGGTGCCCGGGCCGAGGGGTCGTAGGAGACCGCGGCCCCACAGCCGTGACACCGTAAGATTGCCGCCAGGGTCTCGGCAGCCGGGCGTACCTCTCGAGGTGTCGGCAAGGCGCACACCGGGCAGCGCAGGTCCTCGGTCTCGTATGGAGATTCGCAGCGCTCACAAGATGCCGTCATCGTCGACTCATCCTCGCGTCAGGAAGACGAACAGGAGAATGACCGCCAGCACGGCGAGTACCGCACCTACGATTTTCGGCACCGAGCGAGGGGGCTTGCCCCAAGCTCGACCTGTCTGCCCATTCACGATCAGACGAACGGGCTCGCGCTTCGGGTCGTAGCGCACGGCGAGCACCCACAGGGGCAGCAGCACGAGCTCGAGATCTTCTTCCTGCAAGGAGGCTCGGTAGCGGAGGTCAGCGTGGGAATCACCCGGCATGTGCTCCCGCAGACGCGCTCCGAGCTGGTTCTTTGCTTCCTCTCTGGCTAGCTTCAGCGACGTCGCCGGCGGAAGCGATGGTTCTTCGGCGAGCCAGCCCGACACCAGCTCGGGCGCGTACCGACGCAGCTCTCGGAGGTCGAACGGTTCGACGCGTTCGAGCTCGACGTTCGCCAATCCCCTGGACGCGGTGACCACCACGTCTTCTACGTAGCCCGCCCACGGTCCGGAAAGCGACCTCCACTCGGTCTTCGTCACCGTCCGGGTTCGCATGACGACCTTTCCCTTCGCGTCGGTCGTGGTGTAGGTCTCGACGACGACGTAGTTCTCCCCGATGCGAGCGCTGTAGGTGACTTCGGCCGCCGCGGAGTACAGATATGCGGGAAGGTAAACGCCGCGAACCTCCTCGAGAGAAGCCTTTCGAAACGCGCGAGGAGCGAACCACGTCTGCTGGACCCATCTGCGCGCCACCGCTGTGACGTCATCGTGTGGAATGACGAAGCCGACGACGAAGGTCGGGTCGGGTCGGCCCTCTGCGGCGGCGCGCTCGATGACGGACGGCGCGGCGCAGTAGGGGCACCGTGCCGTCTTGTCGAACTCGCCGACACGAAGCACCGCGCCACAGCCCTGACACTGCAGCTCTCGCCCCTCCGCTGCGAGCGACTCCATCACTGACAGTGCCCTTCCGAGGCCGAG
>CAYNOM010001018.1:0-2528 GCA_964398415.1 uncultured Polyangiales bacterium
GAGTTGGTCGAGCAGATGCAAGATCTCGATCTTGTCGCCGATCTTGGGATCGACCACCGAGGGATTTTGGATGCCGTCGCGCAGGGTCTCGTCGAGCAACAACAGACCGCGCGCCCCGAGTGGGTTTTGGTGTTCGGCCCGGTTCCAGTCGTAGATCAGCGGATCCTGATCGGGCTGTGGCTCGCTGTGAACCCGCGACTTCTGGCTCCCGTTTGTTTGCGACATGGTCCCCCGGATGCGCGGGCGAAGCCGCGACGGCCATCGCGCACGCTCGGCACTGACGGGACGAAAGCGCGCGTAGACTCAAACTATATAAGGAAGCGTGGCCCGGGGGGACCGCCTGCGTCCGTAAGAAAACGCAGGGCGCACACAGCGTAAGACCCTGTGGTCACGGGGTTTTCTCACGCCGTACGCGCTTTCGACACGGCTCTGCTCAAGCGCGCTCGAACACGACGGCGATGCCCTGCCCGCCGCCGATGCAGGCCGCGCCCACCGCGAGGTCCTTGCCGCTTCGGTGCAGCTGGTAGATCAGGTTTGCGCTGATGCGTGAACCCGAGGCGCCGAGCGGATGGCCGAGCGCGATGGCGCCGCCGTTCACGTTGGTGCGCTCCTCCGGCAGCCCCAGCTCTAGCTGCACGGCCAGAAACTGCGCAGCGAAGGCCTCGTTGACGTCGAAGAAGTCGACCTCGTCCTGCTTGAGGCCCGCCCGCTCCAGAGCGCCGCGGATGGCGGGCACCGGGCCGATGCCCATGATCTCGGGTTGCACACCCGATACGCACCACTGGCGCAGCTTGGCGAGGGGCGTTAGGCCCTGGGCCCTGGCCCACTCCGCATCGGCCACCACGAGCGCGCCCGCACCATCGCAGATCCCTGAAGCGTTGGCCGCCGTGACCAACCCACCCTGCTTGAACACCGGCTTGAGCTTGGCCAGGGACGCCTGATCTGAGCTCGGGCGCGGATGCTCATCTTTGTCGAAAAGGACAGGGCCCTTTCGGCCCTCGAGGCTGACCGGGGCGAGCTCGTCGGCGAAGAGCGAGGCCTCCTGGGCCGCCGCCCAGCGCGCCTGGGAACGCAGCGCGAACCGATCGCATGCGTCGCGTGTGATGCCATACTTCTCACCGAGATTTTCTGCGGTGATACCCATGGGGCTCTTGATGAACGCGTCGGTCAGCCCCGCCTGGAGCGAGTCTTCGAGCGGGGGTGGTGCCCCATAGCGGACGCCATCACGCAGGCCGCGTATCACGTGTGGCGCTTGAGTCATGTTCTCGGTGCCCACGGCCAACACACATCGGGCCTCGCCGAGCAGAATCTGCTCGGCCGCGTTCACCACGGTCTGAAAGCCCGAGCCGCACAGACGGTTGACGGTGAGCGCGGGCGTCTCGATCGGCAACCCGGCCTTGAGCCCGATGTGGCGTGCGAGATAGGCGGCGTCGCTGCTCGTCTGCACGACGTTGCCGGCGAACACCTGGTTGACGGCCTCGTTCTTCACCTGGCTCTGTTCGAGGGCCGCTTTGGAGGCGATCACACCCAGATCGGTGGCCGAGATGCCCTTGAGTGCGCCGCTGAGGGCCCCGAAGGGAGTGCGCTTCGCACCCAGAATCCAAATCTCCCGCGCGAGTTTCTTCATGCTTCACCCCTGGTGTGTGGCTTGTCGTACCGGGTCCGCTCGATGCGTCAACCCGCGGAGCGATCGTTCGAGGGAATGTCGCAGAGCCTTTGGGCGTACGTAGGAGAGTATGACCCCGTCCGACGCGTGGCTGGCCAGCATCGCCGAGCAGCTCGATCAGGCTGCCCTCGTGGTGGGCGCTCAGCGCGAGATCCTCTACGTCACCGCGGCGGCCGAGCGTCTGCTCGAGCTCCCGGCCGAGCGTCTGCTCGGATCGGCCATCGACAGCTTGCTACCGCAAGAGCGCCTGGGTGAGCTGCGCAACTTCGAAGACGTGCTGCTCGGCGGCGCAGGACGCCGCCTGCGTTCCGCTCTGCGCCTGCCCGATGGGCGTCGCCTCGATGTGTCGGTGACGCTCGAGCCGTGCCTCGACAGCGCAGGTCAGGTGGTCGCGGTCAGCGCGCGCTACGCGCCGGCGCGCACCAGCGCCCAATGGCTGCGTTCGAGCGTGCCACCCGGCGCCCTGCGAGCTGTGAGGCCGGCCCAGATGTCGCCTGGACGCAGCTCGGGCAAGTCCGGCGTCTTCGCACGCCTCGAGCAGCTCGAGGCCCGGCTGCTCTGGCTCGAAGAGCGCCTCTCGCAGCCGTCTACGCTGGCGCCCATGGACGACCCGGCCGAGCGCGCTAGGGCGCTGATGGTGGTGGCGGAGGCCCGCGGCCTGTCGGCCCAGTTCCGCAGCGCGCTCACGAGCGACGAAGACGCGCCGGCCGAGGCCATTCCCGCGGCGCCCAAGCTACCGCGCTTCTGAGCGCGTACCCGGTCGTGGCCCTCGGCCAGTGAGCAAGGCGCGCACGAACAACGCGCACTCCCAGATCCTCGGCGCCGCGCGCGATCCGGGCCACCGCGCCAAGATCGCGGTGAA
>CAYNOM010001019.1:0-2526 GCA_964398415.1 uncultured Polyangiales bacterium
GGTTGCGCTCGCGTACGACAGTCAGGCACGCATGACCAAGGTCACCCGCGCCGACGGCGGCGAGTGGCTCTACTTCTACGACGACATGCAGCTGCTGCTGCAGGTGATCGACCCCTACGGCGGCACCACGGTCTACGGACGCGATCCCCAGACCGGACAGATCAACGAGAAGGTCGACCCCGCAGGCAACGCCACGCGCTACGTCTACGATGCGACGGGCAAGCTCAGCGCCCTCGTGAGCCCCTCGGGCGAGACGTACGCACCCGGCGAAGACCCGCCCAAGCCCCATCACCGCGTGGGGTCGAACACGCTCGAGTGGGAGCTGGGCTTCGACGCACCTCGGGACTTCACGCTGCCCGACAGGGCCGAAGGTCTGAGGTTCGTGAGCCCAGCCGTGCGCCAGGCGGTCGTGACCGCGAGCGTGCCGGGCGTGGGCCGCTTCGAGCCCGTGCGCGATGCCTACGGCACCCTGGTGCGCGAGCAGCGCGCAGACGGTGCGAATCGACGTTTTGCTTACGACGCGAACGGGAACGTGCGCACGTTCGTGGACGCCGACGGTCGCGTGTTTCGCAGCGAGTACAGCTCGTGGAACCACCGTGTTCGCGAGATCTCGCCGCTCGGTCACGTCGAGCACCACGCATATACCGCGAGCGAGAAGCGTAGTTGCGTCGTCGACCCGGGCGGAAGTCGCAACGACTACGCCTACGATCTCAAGGATCGTCTGGTCGAGGTGCATCAACACGGCAGGCTCCGTGAGCGCTATGCCTATGATCACGCAGACCGACTGATCGAGAAGCGGGACAAAACCGGCACGCCGCTCTTGACCTGGAGCTACGGTACTGGGTTTCAACCTGAGGCTCTGACTTTCGCATCGGGCGAACGGCAAACCTTCGAATACGACCGACACGGCCGGCTCATCGGAGGAACTTGCGACGCAGGGACGCTGAGCTTCGCCTACGACGGCCTCGGTCGGCGTCATCACGACGAACGCGACGGGCGTGGCGTGACGCGTGTCGAGGATTGGACGGGTGTCTGCGTCCTAGGTCGATTCACGACGCGGACGCGACAGGTGGGGCAGCATGGTCGCCTGATTGTCGATCCCACGGGGCGTGTGCATCGGATTCGCTGGGATGATGCCCACGGCGTCGTCGTCCGCGAGCTGGCTCACGGCGTGAGCGAAACGGTTCAGTTTCATCCGGACGGGATGCCGCTTACCAAGGCTTTCGAACGACCGAGCGATGCCAGGCCGCTGACGTGGGTTCGACGCTACAGCTACGACGCGGAAGGCAACCTTGAAGCGTGCATTGACACCGAACGCGGCGCGACGCGCTATGAGTACGATGCGGGGGGGCGCTTGGCGTCCCAGATTTCAGCAGATGCCGGCCGACAGCCCTATGCCTACGATGAAGCTGGCAATCTGCTCCGCATGCCGGGCCTGTCCGAAGGGCACACCTCCACGGGGCCCGGAGGCGACACGATCGCGCGCAGCGCCGGAAATCGCGTCCATCGCGCCAACGGTCAGCTCTTTCACTACGATGCGCGCGACCACGTCGCGATGCGCGTTGGAGTAGACGGCGCAAGCACTCGCTACGTCTACGACAGCTTCGATCAGCTGATCGGCATCGAGGCGCCAGGGCTGATTTGCAGCGCCAAGTACGATCTGCTCGGGAGGCGCACCGAGAAGACGGTCAACGGTCTGCGTACTCAGTATTACTGGGACACCGACCGCCTAGCGGCTGAATGCTTCCCTGACGGACGGCTACGTGTGTACGTCTACGCGGCGGACCAATCCTTGGTGCCGCTGTTGTTCGTCGACTATGCCAGCGAGGGCGCGCCCCTCGATAGCGGCCAGGTCTACTACGTCTTCACGAACCACCTGGGCTGCCCCGAGTTGATCACGGACGAAAGCGGCGAGCCCGTGTGGACTGCCTCGATCGCCCCTTACGGCACCGCCACGATCACGCTGGGCCAAGAGTTTCATCAACCCCTGCGCTGGCCGGGCCACTTCTACGATCCGGAGACTGGTCTCCACTACAATCGCTTCCGCTACTACGACCCTACGTTGGGTCGCTACCTGCAGCGCGACCCCCAGGGCATCAAGGACGGAACCAATCTCTACGCGTACACCGAGAACCCCCTGCGCCAAGTCGACGTGCGGGGGCTCGGCTGTCCCAAGAAGGCGGCCGAAGAGCGCTTCGAGCGGGAGGGCAGACCTCCTGCGGACGAGCTCGACGACAACGGCCTCACCGCCCAGCAGCGCAAAGAGTTTCGGACCCGCATCGACAGCGCCGACACGAAAGACCAGAACGACATACGCTACGAACGCAACTGCCTGGGCCGCTTGCAGCGCGGAATGAAGCCGCTCAGTCGCGAGGAGTGGGACCCCATCAACGCGCGCGCGGAGAACAACCGCAAGCGCGGACGACAGGCCGAGGACGATGGGCGCGAGGCCGTTGGAAGCCATCTCGGCAAGCCGCTCGCCAACAACAACGCCGGCACCACGCAAACCAGCCAAGGAACGCGCCC
>CAYNOM010001020.1:0-2525 GCA_964398415.1 uncultured Polyangiales bacterium
TCCGCCATCGTTGCAGGGGTTATCGGCGCGAGGGGCTCGCGGCAGTCACGCGACCGCGAACTCGATCCAGCACCCACCCTGCCTCCCCCCTCTCCTTCGAGGAGAGGGGTCGGGGGTGAGGTTCACGTGGCGACGTCGTCGACGCAGCTCCCCGCAAGCACGCGCCGCGTAGTTGGGGGTGATGTTCACGCCACGACGTCGTCGGCACAGCTCGCCGTAAGCACGCGCTCGGTGAACTGGTCGAGCTGCTCGAGGGAGGCGGCGCGGACGGCGCTGTCGACCTCGGGGCTGAGTGAGCCGAACTTGAGGCGCCTGAGCTTGAGCAGCGTCTCTGCCCGCCCCTCGGCGCGTCACGCGAGGCGTGTGGGTGCGCGGAGACCGTGCGCGGTCGGGGGCGCGCGCGTGGCTCGGGAGAGGCGACAACTTCTCTGACACAAGGGACTCGAGACTCAGGCTCAGGCGCTGCGCTTCTCGCGATTCCCAGCAACTCCAATGAGGACATCCGCACTCAGATCGAGGCTCTGCGCCAACCGTCGAATCATCGGCAGTGTAAGCGGCCGCTTGCCGCTGAGGACCTCGCTCGCGCGCGCCCGTGTCGTGCCCATGCGCTCGGCGAGGTTGATCGTTTTGATCCCTAGCTGATCCATTCGAAAGCGGATGGCCTCAATGGGCGTCGGTGGACCCATCGGTGACATTCTTCGTTCGTAATCCTCAACGAGGATTGCCAGCACCTTGAGCTCGTTAGCCGCCTTCTTGCTGCGATCCTTTTCCGCCCAGAGAGCGTCGATGCGGGCCAGGGCATCCTCGAGGTCCTTGTCGGTTTCGATAGGTGCGATAGCCATCTACAGGTCCTTTACATCGATCTTGTCGTACTCAGCGTGCGTGCCGACGAACTTCACGTAGACGATCTGACCCGGGTACCAGACCTTGACCACCAAGCGATAGTGATTGCCGTGGATGTTGAAGACAACCCGCTCCGAGTCGACAATGGACGCGTGTGGGTACAGGGCCTTGATACGGGCCGGTGAGCTCCACTGTGCTCGACATACCTCCGAGTACCAAGCCTTGAGAGGGCCCTCTGCCTTCGCATGTCCCCGTTCCCAAAAATCTCGGAGCGCGGAGAACGCGATGACACGCATTGGCCTCTGAAGGATGGTCCCGCCGTGGGATCATGTCAAGCTCTACCGGAGTTGTCTTGCGAGCCGGCTCGACCATGGGGATACGCACTAGGGTGTGGTACGTCCGGAGCCGTGTGCGTGATGACCCTTCGTGACCCAGCGCGGATGCGCCGCCTTTGGCACCGGGTGAGCCCCTGGCTCAGCCTGTTCGTGGTGGCGCTCTTGTTTGAGCTTCCAACGATCGTCCGCCCGGGCGGCATTCGTGTGGGCGTCATGCGGCCGACCGGCGAGATCCTCGTCATCCTGACGCTGGGTGCGCTGAGCTATCGCTTCGCCTGGGGGCGTGTGGTGCGCGCCCTGCTCGTGCTCGCGACCATCGTCTACACCATCGTGCGCCTCGACCACGTGATCTTCTGGTCGCTCATGCGCAAGGAGCCCCTGCTCTATGACCAGTGGTTCATGCTGCGCCATCTCTTCGTGCTGATCGGAGACCTCGGGCCCGTCGCCATCTGGTCGACGCTGGGTGGCGTCGTGGCGCTGGGGCTCATCGTGTGGCTCGTGGCCCGACTGCTGCGGCACGCGCGCGTGCTCTTGGAGGGGGAGCGAGCACCCACGACGGCGCGCGTCGCATTCTTCGGTTCGATCGCGATGCTGATGGCCAGTGCGTTGCACGTCGTGGGCGTCACGAAAAAGCCGGTGGTGCGCTGGATGACCCCGGCGTTAGCGGACAACGTGGTCGAGTCGCGGAAGACGTACGCATCCCTCGAGAGGTTGGTGGCTAGCTCGCCGTACGACGAGTTGAGAAGCACGCGCCTCACCCGCAGGCCTGATGTGATCCTGCTGCTTGTAGAGAGCTACGGACGAATGCTCTTCGAGCACAGGCAGACTCGCAGCGCCATCGCGGGCCGGCTCTCGGAGATGCAGAAGCAGCTCTCGGGCGCCGGTTGGCACAGCGCGACCGCGTTCAGCCGAGCTCCGGTCAGCGGTGGGCGCTCATGGTTGGCCGCGGGGTCCATGATCATGGGTATTCCGATCCAGTACGAGGCCACGTTTGACGCGCTGCTTCCGCTGATCCCTAAGATGGCGACCCTCCATGCCCTACTTGGCGCCCAGGGCTACCATACCTCCATTCTTGCGCCCGCGGACCGTCCCCGCCCCGGCGTAAAGCAGGTCAAACAGTACGATGTCGACTCCTACCTCGACATGGCAGGGATCGGATATAGAGGGCGACGCTACGGCTGGGGTTGGGTGCCAGACCAGTACACGCTGGGCTTCGTTCGAGACAAGGTCCTGCTGCAGGGGAATGAACCCCAGTACGTCGAAGTCCGGCTCGTGTCTTCGCATGCGCCCTGGAGCAAGCCTCCGACGCTTGTGAGCGACTGGACCGAGCTCGACGCTGCGTCGGAC
>CAYNOM010001021.1:0-2522 GCA_964398415.1 uncultured Polyangiales bacterium
TCTGCCCCGCCCTCGAGCATCAGCGTGGCCGCCGTGTGCCGGAAGATGTGGCACGAGCCCGTCTTGCCGAGCTCGGCGTGCCGGATGTAGTTGCGCACGAGCTGCGAGAGGCGATTGGGCGTGAAGGCCTCGCCGGTGTTCGTCAGAAACAGGGCACCCTCGTCGACAGCGGCCACGAGCTGCGGGCGAGCTTCATACAGGTACTTCTCGATCCACGCCGCTGCGCGCTCGCCGACAGGCACCATGCGGTCCTTCTTGCCCTTGCCCTGGCGAATGAGGATGGTGCCGCGCTCGGTGTCGAGGTCGAAGACCGCGAGGTTCACAAGCTCGCTGCGGCGCATGCCCGTGCTGTAGAAGGTCTCGAGGATCGCCCGGTCGCGCACGCCCAGCACCTCGCGCACGTCCGGCAGATTCAGCACGGTCTCGGCCTCGCTCAGCGTCAAGACGTGCCGCGGCAAGCGGTGCTCGAGCTTCGGCAGCTCGAGCTCACTGGCGGGGTTGTAGAGCAGCACGTTCTGCTTCGTCAGCCACTTGAAGTACCCACGCACAGGCACGAGCCGCGAGTGCTGCGCCCGAAACGAGAGCGCGCGGCCATCGGCACGGCGCAGGTGAAACAGGTGCCGCTGGTAGCGCTCCAGGATGGGCTTCGTGATCTCCTGCGGGTACAGCATCGAGCGCTCCTCGCACCACGCAATGAAGAAGGCCAGGTACACCTCGCGGTTCTCCACCGTGCGCGTCGAGTAGTTCTTGATCAGCAGCCACTCCAAGTAGCTCTTCGCCCACGTCGCCATCGAGCCCTTGTCCCCGTGGCCCGCGAGCTGCGTCAGCTTCGGGAGGGCGTGCTTCGTCCCGCGCTTCGGCATCGCTCACTCCGCCGCGTCGGGTGCGTGCGCGTACGACGTGCCGCTGATGCGCTCGCCTTGGACATACCCGTCGCCGATGCCGACCGGTTGGCTCATATCGCGGAGATGACTTGAGAAAACCGGTCGGTCTGTCCGCCGACCGGTTGCCGACTGGTTGGCCATTTCCACCGACCGGTTCGGAGATCTTCCCGACCGGTTTGCATCGTACTCAAAAGGGTCGCGCTCCCCCTCCCGAGCGCGGAGAAGAAGCTCGTACACGTAACGCTGCGCGTGCTTGCCACGGTGCTGCGCCAAGTACTCCAGCTCCACCAGCGTGCGCACATGCATCTTGATCTGCGTCGCACCCAGCGAGCACCGTTCGCGCACCTCACGCTGGGTGAAGCGCACGTCGCTGCGGTCGATGCCCTCCTTTTCGGCTAGCTCGCTCACGAGGGCATCGATCACCCGAAGCACCCCGCGCGTCTGCGGCGCAAGCTCGTCCATCGAGCGCGCGAGCACCTGCGACGCAAGCCGGTCGGCCACCGCGATGTCGTCGCGCGTGACCTCGATGTAGCGCACCTTGCCGCCCTGGTGTTCGATCTCCTTCACCTCGCGCTGGTGCTGGTGGAGCAGGGCTATCGTGTTGATCAGCGTCAGGTACTTGGCGTGATCGCGCCGCGTGCGCGTCGCGTGGTCCGCGAAGCGCAGCTCCCTGGCGAAGGGATTGGCCACCGTCATCGGCTTGAGCAGCCGCTGCGCGTTCTGATGAAGCTGCATCACGCCGCCGCGCTCTTGCCGCGCGAGGATGCCCTCGATCGTCTGCGCCTCGCGCTGCTTCTCGTGAATCGCCCGCGTCTGCTCGCGGCCGTCGTCCACCGTCAGCACCACGCAGCGATTCATCAGCTCCTCGTCGAGCTCGATCGCCGTCGTGGTCATCATCACCATCACGGGCCCGGTGACGCGGTACTCCTGTGTCACGAGCCGCCCATCGGCGGGGTTCTTGCCGGTGGATGCGATCGTCAGCTCGCCCTCGCTCTGCAAGAGCTTCAGCGCGTAGCTCGCGTTCGAGGCGCCTTCTTCCTCGGCGATGGCGAGGATCTTGTGCTGAAGGTCGGCCTCGCCCATGTAGTACAGGCTCTGCCCCGTCATCGCGCTGTACTGCACGCGCTCTTCCTCGGGCACAAAGGACAGGACCGCATCCATCAGCGACGACTTGCCCGCGGCCGACGTCGACTGAATCACGACGCCGAGCGGCGCAGGCAGCTTGCGACTCACCGCAGCGAGGTAGCCGACCAGCTTGTTCGTCTCCTCGCCGACGACCCCGGCCCGATCGAAATCAGTAAGGATGCGCTCGAGAAGCGCAGGGTCACGCAGCAAGGCGAGCGCTTCGTTGCGCTCGCCCTCGCTCATCTCCGGGGCTGCCTTCGTCTTCGGCTCGAGCGCCTTCTGGATCGCCTCGTCTTGCAGCGCCTCGAGCTTCTGGAAGACCAGGCCGAGGTCGCGCTTGAGCACGCGCTCCTCGGTCTCGAGCTCCTTGGCTGCCTGCGCGAGAAATGCCGCGCGGTGCCGCGCGCTGTTCAGCTCGAGCTGGTCCACGAAAAATGCCGCGCCTCGGGCGACGAGCACGTTCACCTTGAGCTGCGTCGGCGACAGATTCTTTGCAAGACCACGGATGCGCCA
>CAYNOM010001022.1:0-2522 GCA_964398415.1 uncultured Polyangiales bacterium
GCGTAAGCCTCAGCCTTCTCGCGCTCGCCCACCAACTCCGCACGCAGTGGCTCGCCGAAGCCCTCGGCCAACAGGCCGCGCTCGGCAAGCCTGCTTTCGTCGCCTACGGAATACCTGTCTACGGGTTTTGGCGCAGCTCGGCCTGGGTCGAGCGGCTCTCGCTGCTCCCGGAGGCGGCGGACATCGTCCGCAACGCCATTGTCTGGTCCTTCGTCTCAACGGCTCTATGCACGGTCCTGACGGTCCATCTAATCGTGCGTGGCGTTCGCTCGGACCGAAACCGCGCGGACGAGCTCCATGGGTCTGCCCACTGGGCCAAGCGAGAGGACATCGAGCGCGCGGGGCTCCTCGCGACTAAGGGCATCGTGGCGGGTAGGTGGCTCGAGGTGAAGTGGTTCTTCTGGACCATTGCGCGCTACCTTCGGCACTTCGGCCCCGAACACGTGTTGGCATTTGCGCCCACGGGCACGGGCAAGGGCGTCGGCCTCGTGCTGCCCACGCTACTCACGTGGCCCGAGAGCTGTGTGGTGCTCGATCCGAAGGGCGAGAACTACGCGAAGACCTCCGGATGGCGTCGGAGCATCGGCCAACAAATCTTCAAGCTCGACTTCTCCGCGCCACCGTCAGAGACCGCCGGGTTCAACCCGCTTTCGACGGTACGTCTCCGAACCGCACAGGAGACCGCAGATGTGCAGCGCATCGCGCGCCTGATCGTGGACCCGGACGGAAAGCAGTTTGAAAGCTCCAACAAACATTGGGCCGAAACCGCGTCGGCTCTGCTCACCGGAACCATCCTCCACGTCCTCTATCGCGAAGACCAGAAGGGGCGCTGCGCAACCTTCGCAGACGTGGTCGCCGAGTTGAGCGACAAGCACCGCAGTCACACGCAGGTCCTCCTCGACTGGGGCAACTTCGCCCACGATCCCAAGTTTCTTCAAGGCTGGCAGGATGACGGGATCCCCACGGCAACGCACCCGGTCGTCGCCGCGAGCGCGCGCGAGCAGCTCAATCGCGAAGAAAAGGAGCGTGGGGCCGTTCTGTCGTCCGCCATCACGCCGCTCGCCCTGTTCCGCGATCCGGTTCTCGCCGCCAACACTTCGCGCTCCGACTTCACCATCGAGCAGCTCATGGATCAAGAGCTCCCGGTCACCCTCTACTTCGTCCTGCCCTCCAACGACATCCAGAGACTGCGCCCCATCGTCCGCATCATGTTCGACGTGATGCTGCGGCGCCTCATGCCGCCGATGTCGATCGTCGGTGGCGACCTGGTCACGTCGCACCAGCACCAACTCCTTCTGCTCCTCGACGAGTTCCCGATCCTCGGCAAGCTCGACATCTTCAGCGAAGCACTGGCCTACATGCGCGGCTGGGGCATCCGCGCCTATTTGATCTGCCAGGACTACGAGCAGCTACGGGCGACCTACGGGGACCGCGAGACAATCTCCTCGAACTGCCAGCTTCAACTGGCCTACGCCCCAAACAAGTTCGAGACCGCAAAGCACCTCTCGCAGATGGCGGGCACCATGACCGCGGTGAAGCGTGCCGTCTCCGCGAGCCAGTCCATCGGCCGCTTCGCGTCGAGCCGCAACTCCGAGTCTGAGCAAGAGGTCTCACGACCGCTCGTCACGCCGGACGAGTGCATGCGACTGCCTGGACCGCGCAAGCGCGGAAAAGAGATCGTGAAGCCCGGCGACATGCTCGTCTTCTTCGCCGGCTCGCCCCCCATCTACGCCCAACAGCCGCTGTACTTCCGCGACCCGACACTCCTCGCGCGTTCGCGGATGCCCCCGGCCCCGCCGAAACCCGCTGCAGCAACCGCGGCCCAAACCACGCTCGCGCCGGCAGCGCCCGTCCGCGCTGGCCAAGCCGAAATAACGCCCCCAGGAGCTCGACCCCGCGACGCCCATCCGACAATCGACGGCCCTGCCGCTTCCGACTTGGCGCCAGCCCCGACCCCGCCACTCAACGTTTCGCCGAGAGGGAACGTCGACGTCCTTTCAGACGCGGAAATCGTCGCCATGGGCGCATCGCTCGTCGCCAACTCCGACAGCGACGACCCAAGCGACGGCGAGTACGACCAGGAAGATGACAACCGACCCTACGACGACGTCCCCGTCGAGGACGAGGTAGCCGAGTGACCGTGGTGCCTCACGACAGCCAGTCGGCGCGGGCCCGCCACGCCGAACACATCAACCGCTCCAACCGCTCCAACAGGGAGGCTCGCGATGACTGACCATTATTCCATCGACCCTCAGCTGGACCGTTTCGCGGATCGCTTCCGCGAGATGCCGGTCGACCGACAGCTGAAGGCGCTGACGACATTACAGACCCTCTACTTCGACACCACCGCGCGACGTCATCCGACGACCAAAGCAATCGCCGCGCGAATGGACGAGCTATCGCAATCCGTTGCCGAGCAACGCGCCGTGCTGTCCGTCACACCTGCGCTCGGACCACCCGGCAAGGCTGTCGCTGAGGAGGCACAGGCGGCGATCGCCGCACTCGCCGGCGAACTGCGCAAG
>CAYNOM010001023.1:0-2521 GCA_964398415.1 uncultured Polyangiales bacterium
CAGCGCGAGATCCGCGATTGCTGAGCTGCCTGTGCGGCAGTGAGCGCGCACGGCCCGCGAGCCAAGCGCGCGCCTCGTTGCTGAGCTGCCTGTGCGGCAGTGAGCAAGGTGCTCGAGCGCCGGCTGAGCATCATCGCTTGCTGAGCTGCCTGTGCGGCAGTGAGCTGATCGCGATGGCGCGCACGGCGACGCCGAGATTGCTGAGCTGCCTGTGCGTAACCGTACGGCCATCGACATAACCGACGGATTCGGCCCGTCCGCAGGGTCCCGCGCAGTGAGTTAGCTCTCGAAATCGACTGGGGCCGTGGGGGTCGGTGGTGGTTTCCACCGATGGGGTAGCAGGTCGGCCAGGTTGGCGTTGGGTGCGACCTTGTCGATGCGTCCGAGTACGTCGGCGATGTACTCGACGGGGTTCACACCGACACGGGTGCACGAGACGACGAGGGAGTAGAGGAGCGCGAGCTCGTTGCCGGCTTCCTCACTGTGGACGAACAGGAAGTTCTTTCTTCCGAGGGCCACCAGCCTCATCGCGTTTTCCGCTCGGTTGTTGTCGAGGGGGATCCGCGCATCGTGGAGGAATCGGCCGAGGGCTCGTTGGTTGCGCCAGGTATATCGGGCGGCGCGACCGAGCAGAGTCTTGGGGCCGTGCATGCGGCGCAGCTCGCGACACAAGAGCAACAAGCGGATGAAGAGCGGGCGGGCGTACTGGCGACGCATGCGGAGATGCTCGGCGGTGCCGAGGATACCGAGCCGCTCCGCCTCGTGCTCGATGCGGTACATGCTCGCCACCAGACCGAGCGCCTCATCGGCTTCGGGCACGTCGCCCGCGTCGAAGAAGTGCCTTCGAGCATGGGCGAGGCACCCGCAACGGCGGCGCTTGCCCTTGCGCACGAGCGGGTCGTATCCGCGATAGTCGTCGCAGACAAGCGCCCCGCTGGAATCGCCGAGCACATCCATCGGAACGCCGCCGCTGCGAGAGCGGTCGAAGCGGTATCCAGTCAGGCGCTCCCCGACAAACGTCCAGAGGTACGACTTCGAGTCCTGCTTTGTCATCTTGAACGACGTCTCATCCGCGTGGACGAGGTAGTCCTGCCTGAGTTCCGAGAAGAGCACCTCGCGCAGCGGCTCGAGCTTCTGCGCGGCCCGTCGGAAGAGGTCGTTGATTGTGCTGCGTGCCACGGGCACGCCTGTGCGCGCGAAGGCCTGCTCGAGCCGGTAGTGCGGCGTGGCGGCGAGGCACTTCGACACCACGAGGTGCCCTACGAAGCTTGACGCATACCGAGTCTTCTCGGACCATCGCTCGGGCGCCGGGGCCGTGAGCACACATCCGCCGCAGCGGCATGCCACGGTCTCGCGCGTCAGCACGATGCGCTTGAGGTAGCCCGGAACGTATTCGTACACCTCGGACGTCTTGCCCGGGCCCACGGGCCGGAACGAGGTCCCGCCGCACAGATGGCACTTCTTCTGGTCAGCGGGCACGGACACCTTCTTCTCATCGACCACGAGGCGCTCGGCACGAAGCAACGCCTGCTCGGTGCGCCGGTCGGCCTCCTCCTCCGGCGTCCGCGGAGGGCGCGGGACCTTGGGCATCTTGCCGGTCTTTTCGGAGCGCTTGGCGAAGGCGCGCGTGAGCACCTCGACCTGGGCCTTCAGCGTCTCGACCTCGCCCTGCAGATGCACGGCGAAGTCGCGCCACGCGCACCCATGATTGCTGTCGTCCGGAGGAACCAACAGGGAGCTTTGATCATGAAGCGCGCGAAATGTCGATCCCCTGCCGCCGGTCCCGTGCACGCGCGGGCGCCCAGCGAGCGGCGCGCCGCACCGCGCGCAGGTCTACGCCGTCGAGGAGCATCGCCAGCGACGTCTCGTCGAGCTCCACCTGCGACGCGTCCATGGGGACGTGCGGCATGCAGAAGCGGCCTCGCTCGAGCCGCTTGTAGTAGACGACGAAACCGCCTGCGCTGAAGAATAGGACCTTCACGCGGTCGCGCCGACGGCCGAAGAACACGAACAGCGTGCCGCTGTAGGGGTCTGCCTTCCACAGCGACCGAACCAGCGTGACGAGGCCGTCATGGCCGCGACGCAGATCGACCGGTTCGGTGGCGACCACGACCCGAACGCCGCGACCCAGACTCAGCACGTTCGGGCCGAGGCCGACACGATGGCCGCAATGTGCTCGGCGCTCACCGCCCCGCGCAACGTCATCCGTGCGACGCCGACCTCGACGAAAACCTCGACCTCATCGGACGCAGCCACGGTCCCGAGCGGACGCGACGCTCGAGCCACCACCACCGGCAAGAGCCGAGCCTCCGCGACCGGCCGACCGCGCCGTCGCAGCTCCGACCGCCACCAGACCAGCGTCTTCTCTCGCACGCCGTACTTCCGAGCCACCGCCCCGGCGTCGCCGCTCCGAAGCAACTCGGTCACCCGCTCCGCCCACCACGATTCCATGTGCCTTGCCATGCCGGCACCAGACACGACTACGAGCGAACGCGCACGGCGTCCGCGGCCGTACGGTTAC
>CAYNOM010001024.1:0-2520 GCA_964398415.1 uncultured Polyangiales bacterium
CGCAGCACATGGTCTTCGTCAACAAGGCGGTAGCGGTCGCCTCCTGGTTTTGGGCTGCTGTCGGGGCGCAGCGAGGTGAAGCGGCGGACCCGTGGGCGATCCAGCGTTTCGCGCTGTCGTTGTTCGGGCTGGGCTTGCCCATCGTGATCGCGCACGTGACCACGGGCCTCGAGACCACCATGGCCCTCGCGTTGCTCGTCACCTGGGCTCGGGCGCACCTTGCATTCTGGGAGGGAGGGTCGAGTCCCCTCGCCATGGCAGCTCTCGCGGTCGGGACTTACCTCATCCGCCCAGACGCGACCCTCATCCCTTGCCTCGCCCTGGTTCTATCTCTTCGCGCGCAGGGGCGCCGCGCCTTGCTCGCTGGCGTGCTTTCGGGCGCATCGATTCTCGCCTGCATGGCCCTGTGCCGCCTCTACTACGGCACGGCCTTACCGCTCGCCTTCTACGTCAAGTCGTACCTTACGACGACCCAATCAGACGCTCACATCGCGATCTTCTCTGCCGAGAAGCTCAAGAACGCGGGGCAGTTCTTGTATCTGTACCTCCCACTGCTCTGGATCGCCTGGGTAGGGCGCTCCCGGGCCATTCTCGTGCTGCTCGGCGCGACACTTTCGCTGGGCGCCTACCACGTCATGGCCACCATCGAACAGATGGGCCATCACTCCCGCTACTACGTGCCCATGGCTGGGCCCATCGTCGTGTCGGCTTGCGCGGCTTGGCCCGCTTTCGTCGAGCGTGCAGGGGCGCTCTCGCGCTGGCTCGTGCCGCTCATCTGGGCCCTCTCGTATGTGCCCCTCAAGCTGCTCGACAACCGGAGCGGCGTGCAGATTTACGTTCCCGCGGCGCATGAGGTGCCGATGCTCGCGGCCCTGATCATCCTGCTCATCCCAGGGCTTCGCAGCCTTCGTGTTCGCACGTCGCTCGCCGTCACGCTGTGCGCCGTCTCGATAGTCCTCGCGCACCCGATCCGCTCGCTCGCGCTGGAGGACGACGACACCATCCTGCGGCGCCAGATCTCCCGCCGCGCTGTCTTTCGCGGGCTCACACACCTGGTCGAGATGCGTCCGAAGAACGTCTATCACACGGACATGGGTGCGCCCGGGATGCTGTTGCCGGACGCGACCGTCACCGACATCGATGGCCTGCTCAACGAAGAGATGTTGTTGCGAGGCGCGCGCGTGAGCCAGCTCTGCGAGCGCGATCGACCCGAAGCCATCTTCGTGCCCCCAGCGCAGATCTACCCAGAGCTCAACCGCGAGCTGCTCGAAAGCGCTTGCCTGCGCGCATACCGCCCCGTCTCGAACAAGAAGGGCTCGCGACTATGGGTGCGTAGAGATCGCTACGCCGAGTACGAGCGCGTGGCCAGCGAGGCGCTGCGCTGACCGCCTCGCCCGATGAGTGCAGGTCAGTCGACTTGCGCAATGGCCGAATCAGATCACCACGGGCGTGAAGCAGTCGATCGTGGTCTCGATGCGGAACGTGGACTTATCCGTGTGCCGCTCGGCATGGAAGATGTCCATCGAGTAGGTCTCGCCGACGCGGATGCCCAACTCGGCGGCCCGTGCATCGAGGTCTACCGTGCGTGAGCGAGCGGGATGCAGGCCTCCGAGATCGATGGCGAGCCGGCCGTTGATGAAGAGCCAAAGATCGTCGTCGCCCGTGAAGGTGAAGACCTCACCGCCCTTGTACGTGAAGCGAGTGTGCACTTCGGTGGTGAAGTGGAAGTTGTGCCCGCGACCTTGGTTGCCGAAG
This sequence comes from uncultured Polyangiales bacterium, assembly GCA_964398415.1. Taxonomy (GTDB): domain Bacteria; phylum Myxococcota_A; class Polyangia; order Polyangiales; family DASUME01; genus DASUME01. The sequence continues at coordinate 1,756 of CAYNOM010001024.1, forward strand.
CCCTGGTCATCCAGCGGAAAGAAGGTCTGATTGTCGTAGACGTAGCGTCCCGTCCCATCGTCTTTGAGCGGGATGTCGATTGCGACCGCGATGTTCACGTCCTGCGTGTCGCGGTACCACTGACGAAACGCCTCGGGACCCGAGGTCTGCGCCGTGGGGCCATTCGCTGCGTAGACGGGTTTACTATCAGCTCCAAGCATCTTCTGAACGATGCCCTCGAACGCGTCGTTGCCCGCATACCTCTCGAAATCTGGGTGGTCGTCCTTGAAGTCGCGCACCGTCGCGCGCAGTGCCTCGCACTCCGTTCCGATGGCGCCGTCGCCGCTGCTGCCGCCCGAGGCGTCGCGCCCGTCGTTCGCCCCCGAGTCACCTCCGAGACTACCGTCGTCGCCGCCTCGTCCACCATCAGACCTCGATCCGACGCTGGAGTCGCCCGCACCCTCGCGGTCGGTACACGCGCCGCACAGCAGTAGCAACAGGATGGGTAACTTGGGGGCGGTGCGTAGCATCGGATCTGACCTCGAAAGCAGGGGTCCAACCACTACATGTCGATCGCCCACGGATCCTGCGGTGAGCTGTATTCCAATGGGCTACCCCGCGACCGTCCCCTTCGGCGTGTCAGTCGGCTTGCTCTGCGAGGAACTCGGCGAACGCCTGTTCCTCGTCGGCGAGGTTGCCGGCGGCGCTCAACACGTGGGCCGGCACGTCGGGATCGAGGTGCTGCTTGGTGTAGGCCGAGCGCGAAATGGCCGGGCTCGAGGTGAC
>CAYNOM010001025.1:0-2519 GCA_964398415.1 uncultured Polyangiales bacterium
TTCGCGGTCTTCCGGCGGGCGAGTTCGCCAAGCTTGTGCGGGCAAAGCTAAGCCTCTGACGACACGGCACCCGGTAGCCTACGCGTGTTGGAGAAGGAGCCGGCGCCGAAGACGGGAAATTGGCGCGCAAGAAGGTCGTTCTCTAACATTCGCTAAATGGGGCTTAGTGAACGTCAGCGATACTCGTCTTCCGCCGACCGGAAAGGCAGGACGCTCGCAAAGCGACCAATGGTCGCTGCATCGGTCGAGTCTGCAGCGTGCGAGGGCAGGGCGGCCTCGTGCCGCTTCCTGGGCACGAGCCACCAGTGCGTCGGCTCCTTCGCTCCTTCGACGCACGCGCAAGGTCAACGCGGATCCTGTTCGGAAAAGCGGGTGGGACTGAGTGGGACCTTTTCTTTACACGGTCCGCGCACATCGGCTCCTGGGCGACCTGCGCCGAGAGCTTGAGCGCGACCGCATCGAGCCCGGCCGAGTTTGCCCGAAGAGGCGCTGGGCCGGAGACGGGGTTCGGTGTCAGACTTTCATAAAAGGGGGAGCCGATGTTAGTCGACCTTCAGCGCACGAGCGTTGCGATGCCGTCCCCGCCACCGGGGACGTTGGCGCGCCTCAGATCCGTAACAGCCGACTGGCTGGCCGTGGTGGAGGAGTTCCTTCATGAAACGCCAACACCGAGCTATGTTGTCCTGCTTCTCCTCGGCGACGACGAGGAGTCGACGAAGTTCTCGAGTTTTCTCTCGAAGTACGCCAGGCAAATCGACGACATCTCAGGTACTGAGCTGCTCGTGCTGGCGCCATTCGTCGAGACACGGGATCTTCCGAGGCAGGATCGCTATGCAGAGATTGCGCTTAGAGGCCGGGGAGGAACGCTCGTATCGACGAAGACGTCCAACGCTCTGGCAGAGCAGATTGCCCGCTGCTTCGAGCATGTGAACGAGGACCTTGTCGACAGACAGGGCGTGCACACCCTACCAGCTATCGCATTCATCGGCCTGCGGACCGCCGCCGACGGCGCTGAGATCGAGAGCGTTCATCCGATTTCACTCCCGGCCAGCGACGCGGCACGTGAGATGTTTCTCGGAAACCTGGGGTGCTTGGCATCACGTTCTGCTCGGTCTGGGAAGAGCGCCTCTTCGTTTCAAGACCTCGCGTGCGCTACCTCAGAGACAAGATCACCGGGGCGTGACGTGTCCAGATCGATCTTCGACGATCCACGAACGCTCGCATATCACCTCCAGGAAGAGCTTGGGTTTGGAACCGGGCCTCTCGGTTTTACGGAGTTCGGCGGCTCGACCGTCATCTACCCGGGCCGGCACGCAGGCCCCGAAAGCCTCCTGCTCACCCAGTATCACGAGGCTGCCCACAACGCGGTCCTCCATTCCACCACCTTCGGAGTCGCGCAGTTGGTCGCCGGACGTGCGGCTCACGGCGAAGGTGAGATTGGAAAGAGCGCCGCAGAAGTCCAGCATCTACTGACAGACTGCAGTTGGATCGCCCATGAGGGCTACGCGACCGCTTCCGAGATGGGCGCCCGCGACTCCCTTCGCTACATGGGGATCGAGGTTCCACCGGCAAGCTTCCCAGCCACCTACGAAGAGGCCGAAAAGGTCTTCGAACGCATGCGTGCTGCGATGCCGACACGCATAGCTCCGTATTGGCGCTATGTCCGCGAAGCGTTCGCACGGGTCGCGTTTTGCACCGACATCTTTGCGGTGCTCGAGTTCCCGGTCCCGAGCGTGGAGCGCGTCCGAGACCACCTGAGTGTGTGGCAGTCGCGGCCCGACGATCGCATCGCGAAGCTCGCAGAACGCGTGGAGGCGCGTCGGTCCGAAGCCCTGTGGCCGGAAGTTGTCGGCATTGTAAAGAAGCTGAATGCATGGGCGAGGTTCGTGAAGGTGACGCCAGAGGAGCTGGTCCACGCTCTTGCGATCGCGCATCGTCCGAAGCTCATTGCGAAAAAACGTGAGATCCGCGAGGCCCTTTTCGATGGAGTCGTGGCGGACCTTTCGCCTCAAGCGCCGTGGATCGCCGCAGCCAAGAGGAACCGACGGCAACAGGACCCTTTCTACAACAAGTCCCGGAAAGCTCTCGCGCAGCACGGGCTGGAGCTTCCGCTGCGAGTCGAGATGGACGCAAGGCAGCATCACCACCTACTCGCTGCATCTCAAGACTGGAGACCTACGAGCATATTTCGCATTTGCGACGGAATCGGAATCACACCGCAAGTCATAGAATCTCTGACGCCGCGAAAGAGCTTCCTGTGCGTCCAGGCAACTTCGGACGCTGCTTCGGAAGCGCCCGTCTTCCGAGTCACGGTTGTCGACGCCCCTCATTCGTTGTCCGACCCGCAGCCCAAGGGACGTTTCTCTGCCTTCGAAGCGCGCATCAGGCCTGTTCAGCTGTTCTACACGGGCGAACCCGAACAGGTACGCGCTGCGCTTCAACCGCTGCGACCGTTTGTCCGATGGATCGTGCTCGCCGACCACGCGGTCGACGAGGTCGGAGGCTTGCTGCAAGAGATC
>CAYNOM010001026.1:0-2515 GCA_964398415.1 uncultured Polyangiales bacterium
CGCCGATGAGGTGGTCGCCATCGTCGAGGTTGAGCTCTGCCAGGGCGATCGACAGCTCGGCGGAGCGACCGTCGAGCTGCCCTGAAAGGCCGCCGCGCGCGGCCTCGAAGGCTGCCCGAGCTTCGGCCGTGTCGCCACGGGCCGCCGCCACGCGTCCGCGCAAGAGCAGCCCCTCCGCGCGCAGCGGCGGGGGCATGCGCGAGCCACCCAGCTGGGCTGCGAGCTGACACATGCTGTGGGCACGGCTCACCTCGCCCAGCGACAGGTACAGCTCGCCCAAGTTGGCGGCGGCGCCGGCGACCATCGAAGGCGCGCTCACGCGGCGCAGGAGCAGCAGGGCCGACTGGTAATACTCGCGCGCCTTGCCGTAGTCGCGGGCCAGATGGGCACACACGGCGAGGGCCTCCGTGGCGACGGCGCGACGGCGCGTATCACTGATGCGCTCCGCGAGGGCCAGCGCCTGTTCGAAGAGCGGCATCACCTCGAGCGGGCGCCTGCGATCGAGGCGCGCGAAGCCGAGGTTCGTGAGCGCCTGGGACTCGAGGCTGGGTAGCGCCGCCGCTGCGGCCACGTCTCGATTGCGCTCGAACGCCGCAGCCGCAGCGGCGCTCTCGCCGCGCGAGAGCAGGAGCTTGCCGAGCGTGTTGCGCGCAGCGATCGCAGCGTGTGTGCAGGCGGCATCTGACTCCGCGCGCTGCATGACGCCCTTCGCCCAGAGCTCAGCGCCGTCGTGCTCACCGCGGCGCAGTGACACCTCCGCCATCAGCGCCTCGACCTCCGCGCGGAGGGCTGTGTCATCCGACCCCTCGAGCAAGCGGTGGGCTGTGCGCAGGGCTTCCTGGGCCTGCTCGAGCTCTCCGGACTGCACCAGGAGGTCGGCCACCGTGCGATGGGCTTCGGCATCCGCGGGACCGGTCTCGAGCACCTTGCGTGCGTGGCTGAGGCCGCGACGATAATCACCCGTTGCGCGATACAGGGCCACCAGCTCACCCCGCAAACGCAGCACCGGCGCGGCGTCGCTCGCGACCTCGAGCACGCCTTCCAGCAACTCGGCCGCCTCGTGGGGCGCATGCCGTGCCAGCAGCGTGCGCGCCGCTTCGAGGCTCAGGGCGACGGCGCGTTCGTGGGCGCCTGCGAGCAGCGCGTGTCGAGCGCGTGCCTCGGCGTCGGCACCACGCTCGTCGAGGACGCGCAACCAGCCCGCATGCAGCTCACGCACGTGCGAGGCGGTCAAGGTCTCGACGATGGTCTTCTTCTCGGTCTCGCGCGCGAACCGCAGCTCGTGGTGGCCGTGGCTCGTGCGACTCTCGACCCAGCTCAGGCCCTCGAGCGTGCGGCGCAGCTCGGGCGCGATGCTGCGTCCGATGGCGAGCTCGAGGTCTTGATAACTGGTGGGCGCGCTGCGCACGGCGAGGGCGCACACCGCGAGCCGAGCCGTCTCGGACAGCGCATGCAGCACGTTCTGCACGTGCTCTTCCTGGCTCGGCAGCGAGGCCTCGAGCAGGCGGTGGATGGCGTCGGGCGAGCCGCCCGTGAGATCGAGAATGCGCGCCACCGATTCAGGTGCGGCAAGCAAGGCGCGCACGCCCGCTTCGTCGAGCGCGCCCAGGCGTATGCGTTGAGCCGCCTCGTGCGCGAGCAGGGCATCGATGCGCGATGGCAGGCGATCTTGGGCATCACTGCGCGCGCAGGTCACGAACAAGAGCGGCAGGGGGTTGCCGAGATCGGCGGCCAGGGGCGAGCCCACATCCAGCAGGGCGCGCAGGAGCTCGAGCGTGCCGTGGTCGGCCTGCCCTAGCTCGTGCAGCATCACGATGGGCGTGCGCACGGAGGCCACCGCCCGGAGCAGCTCCGCCATGCCGTCGAAGAAACGCTCACGGCTGCGGGAGAAGTCCTGACCGTCTGCGGGGCTCGTCTGGCCGCGGTGTTGATGCCAGAACGTGTGACAGCCGGCGGCGCAGCGCAGGGGGCTCAGGTCGGCGGTGAACGGTCGGCCGACCTCGTCGAGAAAACGCAGCGCCTGCGAGGTGATGGCCGTGAACGGGGCAAAGGATACGCCAGGCTCACAGCGTCCCTCGAGCACCACGCCACCACTCAGGCGAACCTTGGTGCGAAACGCGGACAGGACCTTGGACTTGCCGATGCCCGCCGGGCCGACCAGCGCTGCCAACCTGGCGCGCTGATCTTCCCGGGCTTGCCTGTGAAGGTCCTGCAGCTCCTGGAGCTCGGCATCGCGACCGACGCATCCCACGATCCCTGGCACTTCTCGCATGCGTGCACGCTCCCGTCGGGGGGCGAGGGGCCTCCCCACGATTCGGCGTACACAGTATCGATCTGCCCTCCGCCGAACAAGCGTGCAGGTTTCTTGTGACAACGGAAACCGTCGGCGCAGAGACACTGAGAACGGCAAAGCAAGCCTCATGCCGTTTGCCCATTCGACCAGGTTAACGCCGGAAATCCTTTGATATCTTGTGCTTGGCGCGAGGGGTCCAATGCCCGATCAAGCGCTGCCGGT
>CAYNOM010001027.1:0-2509 GCA_964398415.1 uncultured Polyangiales bacterium
ACCGATGACCCAGAGGGCCTGAAGGGCGCTTTCGCGCGACTCAATAGCACTGGCGTGCGCATGCGTTCGGACGAGGTCTTTCACGCGCTGCTCGGCACGCATTCGAGGACCAAGGGGCCTCTAGATCTCGAGCGACTTCAGCAAGCATGTGACCTCGACGGATTTGGACAGCCCGCGCGACCCGAGGTGCTCAAAGCCGTGCTCGCCATGAGCGACCACGATCCGTCGCGACGCCTCGACGATCTCGAAGAGCGGGTCGTCGACATGCTCATCAGCGCGGAGGAGGCCGTGGAAGCGTTGCAGCGGGCCGTGGCCTTTCTGCAGTCGCCCCCCACCGCGCCGGAGCCGGGGGCCGGCATCGTTGCCTACGGATTCATCCCCTATCCAGTTGTCTTCGTCTTACTCGCGCGCTGGTTCTACCTATTTCCCGAGAGCGACGCGCTGACCCGTCGAGAGCTGTCGCGCTGGCTCTGGCGAGGGGTCACGAACGGCGTGCACAACCGAGCGGCTGTTTCTGCGATGCGCCTACAAGTGCGCGCGATGGTGAGTGGGGAGATGGAGGCGTCGCTCAAGAGACTGATGGTTGCCGTGGGTGAACCCCAGCGTATCGATTGGTCGCTTTCACGCTTTCACGCCAATCACGCAGCCAGCCGCGTGGAGATCCTCGCGCTCCTTTCGCTCGAGCCCAATGACCGCAGCGGACCCGTTTCGTGGCGAGCGCTGGTAGGCAGTGGTGACCGCGTAGCGCGCGAAATCTTGCGCAGCTCAGCATGGAAGGCGCTCGACCCGGAGTCGCGCGAACTCGCGAGGACGGCCGCCAATCGCGCGCTCCTCGACGCTCGCCATACTGGCCTGAGCGTTGAGTTCAGGAAGTGGAACATCGAGGCTGATCGCGTGGCGCTCGAAAGCCATCTCCTCGATCGCGAAGGACATGAAGCGCTGTCAGCAGGTCAGGCGCAACGCTTCCTGGTTCACCGGGCGAGTCTGGTACGCGCGACCGTGAGCGCCTTTCTGACGCGCCGGGCGGGGCTCGGAGAACCTCACCTGCGACCAGTTGATAGCTACTTCGACGATGCTCGCATGGAGCCTTCGGAGGCTTTCGACCCATGACAGCAACGTTCGCTTCTCCACTCGCCGTCTACTTGCCGGGGCAACACGTCGGGCGGCTCGAGCGCAGTCGAAGCGGCTTGACCGTGTGGACACCTGAGCGCGCGTGGGAACAACGAAACCAGCGCCCACGTTTGGGCGTGGCGTTTCTCCGCACGCCCGGTCAGCGACAGGCCGGCACCGGTCTTCCCCCTTGGTTCGAGAATCTGCTCCCGGAGAACGGGAGTGCTTTGCGAGAACGACTTTGCTCGACGCACGGTATCCGAGAGACGGACAGCTTCCGTCTACTGCGGGCGATCGGTGCCGATCTGTCTGGCGCGGTCGAAATCATGTCGAGCACGGAGGCACCTGGCGAGGACGATGACGCCAGCCCGACCGAACGCGACGATGATCCGGCGCGCGAGGCTTCGCTTTCAGAGAGGCTGCGCTTCTCGCTGGCCGGAATGCAACTGAAATTCTCGATGTCGATGGCCAATGAAAGGCTTGCTTTGGGTGCGCGAGGGAGGGGAGGTCAGTGGATCGTCAAGCTGCCGGGCTACCGGTATCTAGAGTTGCCCGAGGTGGAGTGCGCCACCATGACTTGGGCGAAGAACGCCGGCTTTGATGTGCCAAAGCACTTTACGGTTGCCACCGATAAGCTCGACGGTGTGCCAGACTCCTGGTGGGAAGGCATTCCGCGCGCGTTCGCCATCGAGCGCTTCGATCGCCGGGACGATGGGTCCAAAATTCATCAGGAAGATCTCTGTCAGGCGTTCGAATTGTTGCCGCTGCACAAGTACGGCGATACGGGGGCCCGACGGATCTCGCTGGATGGCGCGCTGCGCTTCGTGACGGACGTTGCAGGCGAAGAGAGCGGGCGAGAGATGGCGCGGCGGATCGGGTTTGTGATCGCCTGTGGCAACGACGACGCTCACCTCAAGAATTGGAGTTTGCTGTGGGGCAATGCGGACCGTCCGAATCTGACTCCTTGCTATGACCTCGTCGCCACCGTGAGTTGGCCTGATTTCCATGGCTGGAACACGCAGCGTGGCCCGTCTCTTGCGCTCAAGCTCGGCTCGGAGCGTCGCTTCTCTAGGCTCAACACCTTCGTCTTGGACCGACACGTCGCAGCGTCCCAGTGCTCGTGGGCCAAGGCTGAGATCCTCGCCGGCATCGCGCGGGCGCGCGACGCATGGGCAGCAAGTCAATACGAGATGCCCGAGATTATGCGCGCCGCGTTGCGGACCCATTGGAGTAACGTCCCCCTCCTTTCGGACATGATTCCGGCCTCGATGGCCGGGTAGGCCTGGCAGCCGCTGCAGAGTACGTCTGGCAGATCGATGCTGAGAGGACAAACGGGAGGGGTGATGCGTTATCCCTGCCCGGGAGCCTGGACGCCGAGTCGCGAGTGCAGCAGCGTCAC